>JADLFD010000079.1 GCA_020845805.1 Verrucomicrobiales bacterium
CTCCGCCGCGCACCGCAGCGCAATCAGCTTGCGCAGGGCAAACCGCCAGGCGCGGCCGGCGAATCGCCCGTGAATCCGACGCGGCACCGACCACCGGGTGGCGGTGGCGAAGGACAAGGTGTCCGAACAATAGACCGGTTTCCCGGACCATGCACGGATGGCGCGTGCCTGCTGCCGATCACTCTCCACGAATAACAGGGCGGGACTCGACGCATACACGCTCGCCTTGTATTGCGCATGGAGGCGCAGACGGCGGCGCACCGCCGCCGAGGGCAGGTCCAGGGTGACGAGGCCGCGATGCTGGATCCCGTGCTTCGCCAGCCATTCGAGGGTTGGCGCGCGATATCGGCTCAGGCGACTCGTCACAATCCAGCCAAGCGGATGGGGCGGAAGGAACCGAGGCGGGGCGGTCCGGATGAACTCCTCGTACTCGGCACAGTCGCCATCCTCCTCAAACGGCGGCGGGTTGTCACACAACACGCCATCCAGGTCCCAGCAGAAATCACGTCCCAGATGGTGATGCAGCGTGTTCCACTCGAAGACGCGCGGGAAGGGCACGACCAAGCCATGATGCTCCACCCACCGGCGACCCTCCGGAGCCGCAATCACCGCGGCAAAACGGAACTGGCAACCCTGGCTCCGCGGGGCGAGGGCTTCGCGCGCTTCTTTCATCGCGCGTCCGGTTCCCACACTGTCATCCAGGACCAGCACGCGGCGGGGAGCCCCGGCCTCCCGCCCCGCGCCCAGCCCGCGACCGCGACCGCGCATTCCCGCGGCCGTGGGGCCGCCGCTCAGGAACTCATCGACCGATTGGCAGGCGACATTGGCCGCGGCCGCCAGGGCCTGGGCGAAAATCATGCCACTGCGTGGAATCCCCAGGATGAGTTCAGGCAGCTGCGGAAGCGCGGCCAGGAGACGGCCGGCCGCTTCGTGCGCCTCCCGCAACGTGACGAGATGGAGGGCAGTGCCCATGGCCTACCGAAAGGCGCGCACGCCCAGATTGATCCACCCGTGGTCGTAGCCGCGGACGTCCTTCGACGTCAACCGCACCGGATCACGCAGCCCGGCCTGCACCAGGGCCTGCTTGAGGAGGCGTTCGGTGAAGATCGCCCGGTGCCAGTTGGGGTGATCCAGGCGGCCCGTGCCGTCGCCATAGGTGAACAGCCTCCCCGCCACCCAGAGACAGGGATCGTGGTTCGGATTGAACTTCGGCCACGCATCGTCGATCAGCGGACTCCGGCCGCCGCTTTCCCCTTCCAGGAAGGCGCGGCAGATCTTCTCGCCATCGGGCACCCAGATCTCCAGACGCCCGCCCGGCTGCAGAATGCGCGCCCATTCCCGGAGCGCGTCCACGGTCTGGTACCACGGGATGTGCTCGAGGATGTGGCTCGCGTAGACCACCTCGAACTCGCCATCGCGAAACGGAAGCGGACGCGCTGCGTCCCCGACGTAATCCACATCGCCGGAGAAGGCGATGTTGAGCGTCTCGAACCCGGGAATGCGCTGAGCCCCCGGCCCGATCTCGAGCAGTCGCCGCTTCTTGCGCCGGTAGCGCCGCAGGTTCCGCCAGGTGCGAACACGAGCCAGCAGGGATTGCACTGGGTTAAGACCGGACATGGCTGGGAGTCAGGAGACCGTCGTGGGTGGGGTCAGAAGGATGGGAGACGGAAACCGGCCCGTGCCCGCCACCCGCAACCCGTGCTTGTTCCGCACATAGACGAGCGGATGCAGATGCGTGTGGTCGTACAGGTAAACGTCGAGCGCGTAGTTCCCCTCGCGGAAGATCGGCTGGCCGAGATCGATCTCGAACTCGTTGCGGCCCGCCTGCAGATGCACCGTCCGTCCCGCCGCGGCTGAGTTCCACTCGGCGATGGCCACCTGGGCGTCGTCGGAAACCACGAGTCGCAGCAGCGCATCGCGCACTTCCGCGGTCGATTCCACCGTCAGACGCGCCCGAAACGGACCCGCGCCGCGCTGCAGGACGGTGTTGGCCTCGAGGGCGTACCCGACCACCGGCGCGCTCAGCCGCTCCACCGCGCGCGACCCGCCCCGCGCGGACGCCGCATCCTCCAGATAGCTGGTGATCGCCTTGAGCGGCTCGCCTTCCACCGCCACCGAACCCCGTCGCAGGTGAACCGCTCGGTCCGCCACCTGCGCGATGTGATTCATGTCGTGGGAGACGAACAGGATCCCCGTGGTGGAGAGCAGCGACCCGATCCGCGCATAACACTTGGCGCGAAACGCGGCGTCCCCCACCGCCAGCACCTCGTCCAGCAGCAGGATATCCGGTTGAAGCGCCGTGGAGATGGCAAATCCCAGGCGCACTTGCATCCCCGAACTGTAGGTCTGCACCGGGGAGTCGATGAACTCGTCGATCTCGGCGAACTCGATGATCCCCCGCACGCTGGCGTCGATCTCACGCCGCGTCAGGCCCAGGATCGCCCCGTTGATGTAGACGTTCTCCCGCCCGGTGAGGATCGGATTGAACCCCGCTCCCAGCGCGATCAACGCCCCCACGCGTCCGCGCAGGGTCACCCGTCCACGGTCCGGCTTGACCAGCCCGTTGAGAATCTTCAGCAGCGTGGTCTTGCCCGCGCCGTTGTGCCCAATCAGCGCCAGACATTCTCCCCGGCGCAACTCGAACGAGACGTCGTGGACCGCCCAGAACTCATCCCGACGCAGGTCATTGACGCTCATCGGACGTCCCAGAACGTCACGCGTCATCTCACACAGGCCATACCACAGCGAACGACGAAGGCTCCGACAGAACCGCTTCGACACGTGCTCCACCTGGATTAGAACCTCACTCATCGCCTGGTCTCCGCTTGCCACCGCACGATTTCAGCCCCCCATGCGCTCGATCAGAATCGGCATTGCCACACGATACGCGACCCAGCCAACCCCCAGCCCCACCACCGAGCTGGCCAGCACCACCCAGAAACCCACCGCGAATCGGTCACGCCGATACCCCACCAACTCGGGAACCAACGCGGCATCCAACAACCGGCGCTGCGCCCGCCCCGCCTCCTCCTCCACGCCCGCGTTCGCACCCGCCACCGCCGGGCCAAACCCAGGCCGCCCGCGCAACGCCGTCGTCTCCAGGATGCGATTCAGCGCGGTCGCCACCAGCGGTCCCGCCTCCGCGGCGGTCAGCTCGTCGCTCAGAAAGCGCGTGATCACACCGCGCCCTTCCGCACTCATCACCTCCCACAGCGTCGCCGAAGCCGGATCCGCCTGCGCGGCCAACTTGCGCGCCAACGAGCGCACGTCACGAAAGTCCGCCGCCGTCACCCGTGTCGCCGTCGGATCCTGTCCCGTCAACCAGTCGCGCGTGACCACGACCACCGGGCTCGCCGGATTCCACGACGCGAGAAATCCCCCGATGCCCGAGCTCGGCGGCGGATACACCACCGGCGTCAGCAGCATGCCAAAGCCCGCGATCACCGTCATTCCCCGCCCGACGTCGTTGTACAGCAGCCCCAGGGGCGTCAGGAGCAATCCGACCGAATAGCCCAACAACACCACGGCCACGAGACCCAGCGGCGCCCATAGCATCATCGCCGACGGCCGTACCCCGTAGTAGGCCAGCACCGGCACCAGCAGGCTCATGCGGATCAGCAGATTCCACCCGGTGCCGGCCAGCCCCGCGAGCAGCAGGGCTTCGCGCGGGAACCGGATCTTGGCGAGCATCGGCTTGGCCGCGGAGGTTTGCCGCAGCGGACCATTCATCGCGTCGATCAAGGTCTGCCATAACATCGTCCCCGTCATGACGAACGCCGGATAGGGGATTCCCGTGGGCCCCACGTTGATGATGTTCTGCTGATTGAGGAACACCCAGGGCAACGCCGCCAGCAGCGGCGGCACAAAGGCCCAGAAATATCCGAGCACCGACTGCCGGTACTGGGAACTGAGGTCCCTCACGAACAGCCGCCAGGCCAGCTCCCGCGCGGCCCACAGGTCGCGCAGCATCGCCGCCACCAGCAACGCCGGCCGGCGCATCGGAGATTCCGCCGTGTAGACGAGCTCGCGAAGGGGAGGAGTGGCCATGGGAGAGCAGGGACGAAGCCGCGTCTCAGAACAGCTTCTCCGCCAACGGCAACAAACGCTTCAGGGTGCGGTGCATCTCGCCCAGCCGTTCCAACCGCGCCTGCGTCACGGCGTGCGCTTCGCGGCTCACCCGACCCTCCGAGAGATCCTCCTTCAATCGCGCCGAAACGCCGCCCAGACTCTTCTCCACCTGGTCCAGCCGCGGCTTCACAAAGCTGTGGTAGTTGGCGCGCAGCACCTCGCGCAAATCGGTGCGCGCCTCGAAGAAATCCTTCCGTTCCCCGGGCTGCCAGACCTGCCGGATCATGTGCAGCGTCACCAACTGGCGTGTGCCGGTGCTGGCGCTGGTCTTGCTGATCGACAGCACCTCGGCGATGTCGTCGAGCGACAACGGACGCGGGGAACTGAACAGCGTGCCGTAAATCTGGCCGGTGGAGCGCGGCAGTCCCAGGCGCTGGAACAATCGGGCAGCCAGCTCAAGGAGCTCCAGCTGGGCCGGACCCAGGGGATCGACGGAATCGGGCATGGCGACGGGGGGGTGGAGGGTGAAGCGTGGGCGTGAAGGGTGGACGCGAGCAGGGCGGGCCGGAGGAAGGACGAGACTGCACCGGACTCCACTCGCCGCGAGGTGCGGAGAGACTTCGTCCCCGTCACTTCGCAAGGGAACCCGCCCTCCGCCACTTCTCCTTCCGTTTTCCCGGTTTGTACGGGAAAAACTTTACGAAACGTACGAGGCGCGACTTGAAAGTCAATCCCAGCGAGGAACGGGAGGAGAGGCGAGGTGAGGCAAGGACTTGAGTTCAGCTCAGCTCAGCTCAACCCAACCCAACTGCGGAGAAACCGGCGCGGGAAGAAGTCGATCGAAGCGGCCGGCGGTGGGAGGAACCGGTCCCGGCCCTGTCAGCGTCTGGAAATCAGCCTCGGGAGGGGGAGGCCCTGTGGCGGTTGGTCTTGTTCCGAAGAACCGACACCGTTCGCACTCACCCTCCCGAGGTCCTAGCAAGTTCTGCTAAATTCTTTGGGGGTTCTCGGGGTTCCCCACCTGGATCCTTGGCGTCTAGCCTCACCCATTCTATCGGCGGGATTCGGAATCTTATAACCCGGGCGTGCAAGGTTCCCGCACACCCCAGTCCCAATCCGCGAAGCTCGGCGTGTCCACGCCCGAGTACGCGACCGCCGCGACATCCTCTCCTCCGGTCGCCAGGCGTTGCAGGGTCCACCCCGAACCGCGCTCCCATTCGCGCGGCACGCGCAGACGCACTCGTTCCTGCGCCGGACCTTCCGCGGTGGGCAGCGGATCCGGGACCACGCGACGCAGGTCCAGCCGGGTGATCCCCGCCCCGCAGGCCTTGGCGAAGGCTTCCCGCGCCACCCAGGCTTCGAGGAGGAACCGGCGCCGCCGCTCCGGATCGCACCCCTGCACCACGCTCAGTTCCTCCGCACTCAGCATTTCCTCCACCGCCACCAGGGAGACTTCCGAAGCGGAACGCTCGGGATCCAACCGCTCGACGTCCACCCCCACCAACCCGCCGCGTCGAAGCGCCACCAGGGCACGGCCACGGGTGTGCGAGAGATTGAAGTCCCAGTTCCCGGGATCCGGGTGCACCACGAAAGGCCGGCCGGCCGGGGTCCGCGCGAATTGCACCCAGTGCGGCACGATCTGCAGCACCTGGGACAGGACCACGCGCAAGGCCGCGTGGGCGGCCACGTAGGATTCACGATCGGCGTCGTGAACGAAACGAGCGGCATTCGCACGCTCCGAGGCGCTCAGAATATCCCAGGCCGCCGGAGGCACAGCGCCGGTCGACACCGACCACACGCGGAACATCGCCTTCGTCGGATCGACGTCGCTCACGTGTTTCCCTTCCCGATCCGACGGCGCAGCAGTCGGGCCGCCTCGGCACCACTGTTCCACAAATACAGCCAGTGCGACCCGCGCAGGATGTGAATCTCTGTTTCGCGCGCATACCGACGCCAGCGGTGCGTGCGCGGATGTGCCGCACGCTCCTCGCTGACCAGGAGCGTGAGGCAGCCTTCGTAAAACCGCGGACGATAGTGGCAAATCACCCGACGGTACTCGCGCCCACCCGGAGTCCAGTAGTCGTTCATCGCCACGTGGCGCCCCTGGAACCCGCGCACGGCCGGAGCTTTGGCTGCGTTCTCCTGCCCCGTGGCGGAACGGACCGATGCCGCCGGAACGGAGGACGACACGCGTCCGGGTCCGCTCAGGCGCCGCTTCAGAGCCGCGGTCTTTTCACGCACGAACTGCCGCCGTGCCGCGCCGCGCAGGGTCAGGACCGACCACCCGTTGGCCAGCATGCCCCCGAGCAGGGTGCCCCGAAAACGCCGCATCGCCGCCTCCGCCAACGTGCGCGGCCACTCCCAGGGTCTTGGACAGAGCGAATCGGACATGGCCAGAAGCCCCACCTCCTCGCCCGACTCGAGGAGTTGGCAGGCCATCTCGAACGCGATCGGCCCACCCAGACAATCCCCGTAGAGATGGTACGGACCCTTCGGCTGCAGGGAGCGCATTTCGGCGAGATACTCACGCGCCATCGCCGCCACCGACTCGTGCGGCGCCGCCGTGCCATCCCAACCGCGCCGGCGAAATCCGAAGTACGGTTGGTCCGCGCCCAGGTGCCGCTCCGCCAACGCCGCATGCGCATAGAGTTCGGCCGGCTCACCATTTCCCCCGGCCACCACGAAGAGCGGCGGCCGTTCCCCCCCGGGCTGGATGGGGACCAGCGACTTCCACCGGCTCCACTCGGGATGCGCGGCCAGGAGTTTCACGTGGCGCTCGATGGCGGCCGCCACACCCAACAGCGTGCCGTCAGCGAACACCTCCTGGGCAGGGAGTTCGACGCTCCATTCCTCCCGGACCCGACGCAGCATGGCCAGGACCCGCAGCGAATGCCCCCCCAGCTCGAAGAACGTCGCCCGTCGGTTCTCAACCGCCGGCAGTCCGAGGAGTTCCGACCAGACCGTCCCCAGCCGGCGCTCGGTCGGGGTCCAGGCCTCCGCCTCCGGTGATGGGGACGTCTCCAACGACGCAGCCGGCCGCTCCCCGCGCGCGACCGCGATCAACGCCTCGGGCAACGCCGGCAGGCCCTCCGCCGGCACGGCAGCCACCGCCGGCTCGGGCATGCTCACCGACACGCCCGCCGCCCAAAGCCGTCCGAGGGCCATGAGGAACGACAGATCCTCGCGCTCCCGTACGCCGTGCAGCGAGGATACGATCAGCTGCCCTCCGGGCCGGGCCGGCGCCAACCGTGACAG
Organism: Verrucomicrobiales bacterium; assembly: GCA_020845805.1. GTDB lineage: Bacteria > Verrucomicrobiota > Verrucomicrobiia > Limisphaerales > CAIMTB01 > CAIMTB01. The sequence continues at coordinate 7,324 of JADLFD010000079.1, forward strand.
GGAGGTCAGGGCCTGACCTGGCCCCACTTCCAACAAAGCCGGGGACCCGGTCCCACAAAGGGTGGCCAGGCCCTCCGAGAACCGGACGGGTTCCCGGAGGTGCCGCGCGAAATAGGCGGGGTCGAGCACGTCGTCGCCGCGCAGCCAGGCGCCCGTGACATTCGATACCACGGGGATCCCTGGAGCGCGACGCGGCACCTGCCCCACTGCTTCTGCCAGCGGCGCCATGGCCCCGTCCATCGAAGCCGAGTGCGCCGCGTGCGTGATCGCCAGCCTCCGGTTCATGATCCCTGCAGCCTCCAACGCACACTGGTATTCCGAGACCGCGACCTCGGGACCTGACACCACACAGAGCTCCGGGGCGTTGATCGCGGCCAGGGTCAGTCCGGCGGGCAGGGTTCGCAGGAGATCCTGCTCCGACCGGCCGACGATCAGCATCGCGCCCCGTGGTTGCGATTGCATGAGCCGGCCGCGTTGCACGATCAGGCCCAGGGCATCCCTCCACTCGAAAGCCCCCGCCACGGTGAGCGCCACGTACTCACCGAGGCTGTGTCCGATCAGGGCGGTCGGACACAGCCCCAGCGCCAGCCACTGCCGAGCGAGCGCATACTCGAAGGCGAAAAGCACCGGCTGCAAGGTCGCCGTCTCCTGCAACCGTGCCTCCGCCACGCCCGGTTCGGGAGCGGCGCCCCCTCCGCCCGCCAGCACCCACTCTCGCAGATCCGCACCCAGACGCGGGACCAGGAACTCCGCGCACTCGTCCAGCACCTCCCGGAACACCGGACAGATCCCGTGGAGGGCGCGCCCCATCCCGACGCGTTGTGAACCCTGGCCCGGAAAGAGGAAGGCCAGCGGGGTGGAGGGACGCGGGACAGCCCAGGCCAGCCGTTCGCCCGGAGGTTGAGTCAGCGCGGTGGCCGCGTCCGTCGGCCGGTCCCCCACCACCACTGCCCGGCAGGACCCTTCGCCCAACGCAGACTGCAAGTGCACGGCGGCAGCGGCGGACTGCGCTTCGGGAATCGCGCCCAGCCAGTCGGCGACAAGCGGAAGCGACGCGCGAAGGGCGTCCTCGGAGGCTGCGGAAAAACGGTAAAGCATGAGACCACCCAGAGCCGATGCAGCACCACCAGGCTGCCGCACGCGAAAGCCGCCGCCCTGCCAGACCGACCTCCCTGTTCGCGGTCCCGACCGGAGCGACTGCCGACGACCGCACGTTAGAGGGGGCACTACCTCGCGTCAAACGAGCGGGAGCCCGTCGACGAGGACATTCCTTCATGCCTATCCCGCTTCCCAAACCGCTCCCGGGCGGTCCATCCCGGACCCATTCCCAACGCAAAAAGCAATCCGGATCCGGAAAAAGCAACGGCGCGACCCGAATGCGACTCGTGTACGCTGCATTGACAGGCAACGGAGGGTGTCTGCCACTCTCGACCCCACGATGAGTCTGCTCGAGGGCAAGATCGCAGTGGTCACTGGTGCCGGTCGCGGCATCGGTCGCGCCATCGCGTTGCGCTATGCAGCGGAAGGCGCCGACGTGGTGTGCGTATCCCGCACGGTCGAGAATTCGGAGAAGACCGCGAGCGACGTGCGCGCCGCGGGCCGACGCGCTTGGGCCCGGGCGGTGGACGTCGCGGACGGCGCCGCCGTGAATGCCGCGGCCGAAGCCATCCTCGCCGAGGCCGGGCGCGTGGACATCCTGGTCAACAACGCCGGCGTGACACGGGATGGCCTGCTCATGCGGATGAGCGACGCCGACTGGGATGCAGTGCTCGACACCAATCTCAAGGGCGCCTTCCGGTTCACCCGCGCGTTCACCCGCGCCTTTCTCAAGCAGCGCTCGGGTCGCATCATCAACATCGCCTCGGTCATCGGCCTGATGGGCAATGCCGGGCAATGCAATTACGCCGCCAGCAAGGCGGGACTGATCGGGCTGACCAAGTCAGTCGCCCGCGAACTCGCCTCCCGCGGCGTCACCTGCAACGCCATCGCCCCGGGATTCATCACCACCGACATGACCTCCGCGCTCAGCGAGGAGCTCCGCGCCGAACTGCTCAAACGCATCCCGCTCGCCTCGCTGGGCGAAGCCGAGGACATCGCGCAGGCGGCCCTTTACCTCGCCGGACCCGGCGGGCGATACGTCACCGGCCAGGTGCTGGTGGTGGACGGCGGCATGGTGATGTGACGCCCAAAAACACTCTCCCGGGGAAGGGGGCCTAGGATTTCAGGGTTGACGCCCCCCCACCCGCCACCTAACAGACACGCGCTAACAACAAATACGGCTCCCATGGCGGACCAAGAAAAATCCATCGAACAGAGGGTCAAGAAGATCATTGTCGACCAGCTCGGCGTGAAAGAAGACCAGGTGACCCCCGAAGCCAAGTTCATCGAAGACCTTGGCGCGGACTCCCTGGACACCGTCGAACTGGTCATGGCCCTCGAAGAAGAGTTCGGGCAAGAGATTCCCGATGAGGAAGCCGAGAAGCTGCAAAGCGTCGGCGACGTCATCAAACACATCGAGGACCGGCAGAAGTAACGCCCCTCTGTCAGCGGGGTAGCGTGCCGGCTCCCGTGCCGACGCTGCCCCGCTTTTAGCTTTCATGACGCAATCACCGTCCGAACGGCGGGTCGTAGTCACAGGGATCGGCGTGGTCGGCGCCCTGGGCAGCGACATCCACACCTTCTGGAAAAACATTCTGGACGGTCGCTGCGGCATTCAGCCGATCACCCGCTTCGACGCCTCCGCCTACGACTGCAAGATCGCAGCCGAGGTGCGTGACTTCGACCCGACCCCCGCGTTTCCCACGCCCAAGGAACTTCGGCGCACCGATCGCTTCGTGCATTTCGCGGTCCACGCCGGATGGCAGGCACTCAAGGACTCCGGGCTCGACCTCGATCGCTGTGATCGGGATCGCGTCGGCGCGTTCATTGGCTCCGGCATCGGCGGCCTCGAAACCACCGGCGACCAGCACCAAATCCTGCTCGCCCGCGGGCCGGGTCGAGTGTCCCCCTTCATGATCCCGATGCTCATCCTCAACATGGGCGCGGGCATGTTCTCCATTTACCACAACCTCCGCGGACCCTGCGTGGCGACTTGCTCCGCGTGTGCCACCTCCACGCACGCCCTCGGCGAAGCCTGGCGCACCCTGAAGATGGGGGACGCCGATGTCCTGTTCGCCGGCGGTTCGGAAGCCACCATCGTGCCGCTCGGCATTTCCGGCTTCTGCGCCATGAAGGCGCTCAGCACCCGCAATGACGCGCCCCACAAAGCCTCGCGCCCGTTCGACGCCGGACGCGACGGATTCGTCATGGGCGAAGGCGGCGGCGTCCTCGTCCTTGAGGATCTGGAACACGCCCGCCGACGCGGTGCACGGATCTATTGCGAGATCGTCGGCTACGGCAACACCGCCGACGCCCATCACCTTACCGCCCCGTCGCCCGAGGGCGAAGGAGCCGCCCGCTGCATGAAAATGGCCCTGCGCGGCGCCGGCCTCAATCCCTCCGACGTCGGCTACATCAACGCCCACGGCACTTCGACGCCCCAGGGCGATGTCTGCGAAACGCAGGCCATCAAGAACGTGTTCGGAGAGCACGCGCGTCGCGTCGCCGTCTCCTCCACCAAGGGCGCCACCGGCCACATGCTCGGCGCCGCCGGCGCCGTCGAGATGGCCCTCTGCGCCAAGGCCCTCGAAACCGGGATTCTCCCGCCCACGATCAACCTCGAGAATCCGGACCCGGCCTGCGACCTCGACTACGTGCCCAACCAAGCGCGCGAACAACGCGTCAACGTGGTCCTCAACAACTCGTTCGGCTTCGGAGGACACAACGCCACCATCGCCGCACGTCGGTTCGAAGGCTGAGCCGCCCCCCTCACGGGGACGCGGCGCCTGGCGTGGAGGATTCCGGAGGCCGACCAGATCGGCGCATCACCGCCTTCGCCGCCCGCCACGGCGCCAGTAGCGCCCGCCCCAACCGATAGTCCCGCGAACGGCTCACGCGCGCCAACGCCGCCTCCGCCTCGCGGCACGCCCGGTCCCGCTCCCGCCAGAGCCGCGCCCACTCCAGTTCGGGCTTCCCAAACATGTAGGCCAGCAGCTCCGCGCCCCGCGCGTTGGCCGAGGAAATCATCGAACCGGTCCGGACCCGGTATTCGAACAACACCTCCGGCACATGCCGAAATCCCCAGCGCCGCAGCGCCAGGCGCAGCCAGAAATCCCAGTCCTCCCAGCCCATCGCCGGCATGTGCTCGTCATAGCCCCCCACGCTCTCCCAGGCCGATCGACGAAACACGGCGCACGCATCGATGTAGTTGCCGCGCATCATCCGCTCCAACGAAAACGCCGCCACCTCCCAGCGGCCCACGCGGTTCCCGAAATACTCCGCGTCGCCATACACCACTCCGACCTCCGGTGACGCACGCAAGACGTCCACCCCCCGCGCCAGATAGGCGGGCCGAATCCGGTTGTCGCTGTCGAGGGGCAGGATGAACTCGCCCGCCGCCAGCCGGATCCCGGTGTTGCGCGCCGCACCCAGTCCGAGATTCGGTTGGTCCACCACGCGATACCCGCGCTCCCGCAGACGGCGAAACTCGGCCAGGGTCCCCTCGTCGGTGGACCCGTCGTTCACAATCAGACACTCGAACGCCGGCGGTGCCGCACACGCTTCCACACTCGCCACCGCCTCCGGCAGATGTCGCCCGTCGTTGTAGCAAGGAATGACGATGGAAATGACCGGGGTCACGCCCCACCTCCCGCCCCCGGTGGCACCGGCCGCGGCTTCCGCCCGCGCTCGCGAATGACCTCCTGCTCGCGCCGTCGCGCCGCCAGAATCCGCCGCACCATCCAGAGCACCGCGAGGTCGTCCCTCACGAACCGCGCCAGCAATCCCGGACGCACCCGCAACAGCGTGGAGGCGTAGTCCGTCAGATTGCGGTGCACCAACCGCTTCACCGCAGAGGATATTGGCAGCACTGGATCCTTAAGCCGGAATACCGCCTCCGACTTGCGTCCCTGGCACAGCATCCCTTCGTCCGCCCCCTTCGCCGTGTGGCTGTGCCGATGCCCCACCCGCGCGGACGGGCACAGCACCATCCGCCAGCCGGCCGCCCCATACCGACGGCAGAGGTCATCGTCCTCCATGTACATGAAATACAACTCGTCGAAGAGGCCGATCGCCTCAATCGCCTCGGCCCGCAGTGCCATACACGAACCCATCACTCGCGGCACTCGATAGGATGGGCGCAGCCGGCCCTGGAGCGCATCCGCCACCAGGCCCGGACAGGCCGCCAGATATTGCCGCACGAAGAACGATTCGATGCCCCCAAAGTCCCACGTGTAATTCACTGGCGCTGCGATCCCCACCTCGGGCGACTCTTCCAGTGCGGCAACCAGCTGGGTCACACAGTCGGGTGCATAGACGAGATCCTGGTTCGAAAGGATCACATGTCGCGCCCCGGCCTGCAGTGCGGCACGGGCGCCCAGGTTGCAGGCGCGACCGTAGCCCACCCGCGGCGGGGCGGACACCAGGGTGATGGAGGGGAACCGGCGCATCACCAGATCCGCCTCGCCCGCCCGCGTGCTGTTGTCGACCAGGTACACGCGCGCAGGTTCCACACCATTGGCCAGCGCGCTCTCCACGCAGGGAACCGCTTCCTCCGCGCCGTTATAGAACGCAATGACCAGGGCAACAGGGGATGACATGCGCGATTTCTCCTAAGCTGTGGCCACGCCACCCTGACCGGCAACCCGCACCAACTCTTCGGCAAAAGCCTCCACAGGATCCCGCGGAAACATCGATTCCGCACGCTGCCGCGCCGCCCGCCCCAACGCCGGCCACCGCTCCCGATCCCGCCACGCGCGCTCCAGGGCCGCCGCCAGGAAGGGGACCGTCGCCGCCTCGGCCACATACCCGGTCCGCCCCTCCTCCACCAACTCGGTGTTCCCATCCACGTCGGTCACCACCGCCGGGCGACCACACCACGCGGCCTCCACCAACGACAACGGCAGACCCTCATACCGCGAAGGCAGCACCAACGCATGATGCTCCTCCCAGAGGCGCCGGATGTCTCCGACATGACCGGCGAACGTCACCCCCCGCAGCCCCAGCCGCGCGCTCAGCCGTCGTAAACCCTCCTCCGCTCCGCCCCGTCCAAAAAAGGTCACCCGCACCGGGCGCTCGCGCCAGGACTCCGCCGCCAGCGCCTTGAGTAGCAGATCCTGCCCTTTCGCCGGTGGATCCAGACGCGCCACGCACGCCAACCGGTAGCCGTCCGCCGTGTCCGGCCAGGCCAGCGGCGCTTCGGGCACGCTCGGGTGAAAGGGGTTCCGCACCTGACGCGCTCGAGCCAGCACGACGCCCAGCTGGTCTTCCAGCAGCTCCCGGTTGCGCGCCGCCACGAAGTAGGAACTCCGCGCCCCTTGGTAGCCTGCGGTCAACTCGTCCAGCCCCGACGCCGTCGGCCAGCTCGACGCCGTGTGCGCCTGCACCACCACCACATACGGCAAACCACGCCGGTGACAGCCAGCCATCCACGGCCGGCCATCCAGCGCCCCGCCCTGCGACACGCACACCAGATCAGGCCTTCCCGCTTGCACCCACCCGAAGATCTCGTCCTCCAGTCGGACGGGCGCGAGGCCGCGCAACCGCCGCCACCACCGCGCGACGCGGGTCGGCACGGCCCGCTGACGCACGTGCACCTCCACCCCCGCCGCACGCAGTCGGTCGAGCTCCGGGCGCTCCCCGGGAAACGACGCCACACAGGCCCGTACCCGATGCCCACCC
>JADLFD010000080.1 GCA_020845805.1 Verrucomicrobiales bacterium
TCCTAGGACCCCATTCCCGCGGGCAGGAAGGAGGGTCCAGCGGTGGTGGCGTCATCTCGTCCCGAAGGTGTTCGCATCAGCTCGCGTGCGGTCACACTCAGCGAGTACATCAAGCCCATGCCCTGGTTCAGCAGTTCCGGGTTCCCGTTGAAGGCGCGGTGCAGGTTGGCGAGGAGCGAGGCGTAGGTCGTGGCGAAACTCGCGGAGAGGATGGCGGCGCGTGATCCGGCGGGAGGGGGGACCACTCCCGGATCGTCCACCATGGGCCAGACTCCCTCGGGATCGAACGGGATCACCTCGCCGTCGTAGGCGAAGCCATCGCCGCGGACCACGAGCCGGCGTCCGGCGACAATTTCGCTGAAGCGATAGAAGTGCGCGAGTTCGCCGATCGAATCGCCCGGGTGCAGGGGACCGCGGCCCTCGCCCTGTTCCTTGATCTCGCGCAGAGCGAGTTGGGCGTCCTGGAGATTCTGAACGACCCAGAGCTTTCCGGGACCGGACCAGGCGGTGACTTGGCGGTCGGAGTGACCGAATGAGATCTCGCCGCGCTGGTGCAGGAGTGTGAGAGCCTCGTCGATCTGCTGGTAGAACCAGGCGATGGTATAACGGTGCGACTCGCGGGGGTTGCCGGGGCGTTCGGCGCCGTGTTCGGGTTCGAGGGTCGTGGCCGGTTCCTCGATAGCCATGAAGACCTCGCGGATATGTTCCAGGGAGCAGCGGCGGAGCCGTACCGTGAGGCCGGAGCGCAGGCCTCCGGGGAGCGAGCAGGGGTACCGGGGGATGAAGGAGGGCCCGTTGAGAGACGGGTGGCCTCCGAGGGAGATCAACAGGTTGGCAACCAGCGACAGGTGCAGCATTTCCTCGACGACCACACTGCGAAGCAAGGCGGCGACCTCGACGTTGCAGCCTTCTTTGATGCTGTAGAGGGCGCAGAGGTAGGGCGGAATGGTGGCGTGCTCGAGTTCGATGGCGAGTTGCAACGCGCGCAGGAGGTCCTCCCGCGAATCGAAGGCGAGGTACTTGGGATCCTCGAGCCATCGTTGGATGGTGGTGCGTTTGGCGGCGGAAAGGTCCCGCGTGACCGGCATGTAATTGGGATCCGTGATGGGCGCGGCAAACACACGGCGGAGGATGGCGCGTTTGCCCATGACGCTGGCGTAGTCGGATAGGTCGACCATCGGCCGCATCACCGGGTAGAGGTTGGCGTAGAGTCGGAAGATGGGTTCGACGTGTTCCAACCAGGTCGGGCGGTCCGGGATCGGGTAACCGGAGAACACGAGAAGATTCAGCAGCTGGCTGGCATTGGGCACGCTTCCAAAGGGCGGGGCCGTGTCCCCCAGGGCGTAGCTGAGGCAGTAGAGCTGGCCGTCGATGTAGTCCCGCGGACGGCCCGGATCGGAAGCGCGGATGGTCAGCTCCGCGGTGCCCTCGGCGTTGGTTGTGATTTGCTTTGTGAATTGGACGGCCGATTCCGGGACCCCGAGCGCGGAAGGGCCGGGGGAGGTTCCCTGGATGATCTGCTGCTGAACCAGGGAGGGATCCAAGGCCAGGGTGAGGCGTTCACGCGCGGCGGCGCGACCGAAGCGGGTGGCATGGAAGCGTACGGTCTGGCTCTCGCCAGGTTGAAACCGGAAGACGAACTGATCGGCGCGGACGAATAATCCGTCGCGGGATTCGCCAAGCAGGGCGGGCAACTGGGCGAGGGGTTGGGGCACTTGAACCACACTGGCGATCACGAGAGGCTGGGATTCGGCGGCCTGGAGTGCTTCGGCGGACAGCGGGAGGGAGACGATGCCTGCGGTGCGCGCGTACCAATCCGGGAGCAGGGGATCCTGATACGGGATGCGTCCGAGCAAGCGGGGAGGTGCGTCGGACGGCTGGGCGGCCAGATAGAGATCACCGAGATCGACGAAGGGGCCAGCCGGGCACTGAGTGGGCAGGCTGTTGCCGAAGTCCAAGTGGAGGACGCCGTTCTCGATGGCCGCGTAGGCGGGGGCGAGCGCGGGCACACCGGACTGGACGAGTGCGCGTGTGGGGATGAAGTGGTGGGGTTCCCCCGGTAGTTGCCGGCCGATGGTCCCGACCAGGCGTCCGAGGGTGAAGGTCGGAGACGAGGCGTCGGTGTCGATGCCGTCGGCCACGAACTTGATGCTGAGCTGTTCCGGGGCGGTTCCCTGGATCATGAGTTCGCGCAGAAAACGGGACCGGGGAATGTTCCTCCAGGAAACGTGGTCCAGGATGCTTTGGTAGAATGCGCTCCAGAAGGAGTCGGGTTCTCCAGAAGCAAAGCGCGGCCAGAAATCGGTGAAGGCGGCGACTTTGAAATCGCCGGCCAGACCGCAGTCGCCGCCGCCGACGAGCACGCGGAATCCCCAGATCTCGGCGGCGTTCTGGTTCTGGGAATCGAGGTCGACCACCTTGCCTTCGACCCTTGCCTCCGCGCCGTTGATGGGGGCGCCGACGATGGGGTCGACGAGGGGATCTTCACAGGTGGTGCCGTCGGCGTAGACCACGCGGCGGACCGTGCATCCGATGAAGCGCCAGGCGCCGCTGCCGCGCGGGTTCCACCAGCCGTTGGTTTCATGTCCCAGTTCGTGGAAGGCAGGCTGGAAGGTGGCGTTATTGAAGTGTGTGGGATCGTTGTTGACCGTGGAGACGTCGGCTTGGAACTGGCCGGCGAAATGGAGGCGTGGATAGGCGAGGTAACTCATGGGGGCGAGGGAGCGGGGGTGGTGGCTTTGGCGGCGGCCTGGGATGGGGGAGGAGGGGTGGGAAAGGGCTCCACCGCGGCCTGATGGCGTCGTGCCCAGAAGGGGGCTTCAGGCCAGCGGCGCTCGGCGCGGTAGAGTGCGATTTGCCGTTCGCGGAGCTGGGCGAAAAGCAGTCGGGCGGCTTCGGCGAAAGCGGGGAACACTTCCACCTGACCCAGGCAGGCGACGGCGGCGGCGCGGGCGGCCTCGATGCCGGAAAGAAGGGCATGACCGATGCCCAGGGACGACAGCGGATCGAGGGCAATGGCGGCATCGCCGGCCGTCAGCCAGCCCGTGTCGGCGGCCGGTTCCGTGCGGGTGGTGCTCGCGTTGCGGGTGGTGGGCCCAGACTGCAGTCGGGTGCCGTCGAGGCGTACGGCGGTGCGCGGGGCACCGCGCAATCCGGTCGCGAGATCGCCTTCCCGGAGCCAGGCGGGAAGAAGGTCAGCGTCGGTGAGGAACCCGGCGACCACACGGGCGTCCGGCAGGTGCGCGCTGTACCACCAGCCCTCGGGGGTGGATTCCAGGAGAGTGCCCTCGGCCTGGGCGCGCGCCTCTCCCTGGAACCACCAGAGGGTTCCCATCAGGGTGTCGCTGGCCAGGCGGCGAGCTCCGGCGAGCCGGGCGAAGCGCGCGCCACGGCCGGTGGCATCCACGGCGATGCGGCAGCGGACGTGACCGTCCTCGAGTTGGAGATCCCATCCGTCGTCGAGGCGGTGGGCGCCCGTGAGCCGGGTGCGTCGCCATTCGGTGCCGTGGTCGATGGCTTCACGGCGCAGCCACTGATCGAAGCGATGACGATCGATGTGCCAGCCGGGACCCTGCGCGGTGAAGATCGCCTCGCGTCGCAGCGTGCCGGGGTTGCCCCAGGAAGACTCCACCCCGGTGGAGGGAAGCCAGCCCTGGGCATGGAAGGATTGCCGCAAGCCGAGGTACTCGAAGAGCGGCA
>JADLFD010000081.1 GCA_020845805.1 Verrucomicrobiales bacterium
GCCCGGCGCATGCGCAGAAAGGTGATGTGCTGCATCGGACTTCGCCCCAGTTCCCGCTGGCAGATCCGGCGCAGATGCTCCCCGCTCATGTGGGCGAGTCGCGCCACGTCGTCGAGTGTCCAAGGGTCCGCCAGCTTCAACGCCACATCCTCCCACAACTGCGCCAGGCGGCTGTCGCGCTGCCAGGGACGGACAAACTGGCTGACGTGCCCCTGGATCAGGTCCACCCAGCGATCCACCAACTCAGGCGCGCCCTCGGCGAGGCATTCGTGGTGCAAGCCCAGGATGGCATGCCGCAGAGGTTCGGCGTGGAAACGCGCCAGCCTCGGCGAACTGGCCGGCACGATGGGCTGCTGATGCGCCGCCTCCTGGTAACGCACCCAGCAGAACTCCCAACGCCGTCCCGGTGCCACGTGAAAGGCGTTCACCATGTGCGGCAACAGCAGACACCCGGTGCCCGGTCCGACGCGCTGCCACCGGCCGTCCGCCAGCACCCGCCCTTCCCCGCTCAGGCAGGCCAAGAAAAACGTCCCGCTCTGGTGGGTGCGCACAATCCGGTACGTATCCACCGCCGCTTGCACGCCCAGGTGCGCGATGTGATGCCGGTTGAGCACGGTGCAGATCGGCGCGCGACGCAGGAACGGGCGAGAGTCCTCCGCGGAAGCCCGCACGGCCCACAACCGGTTGCCCGGCCCAATGACGTGGGTTTCGGATAGGCTCTCGTGGGTTGTGGCCATTCGCGCGTGGTTGGCAGGCGGGTGCCCATTCGATTAGAACGTTCGCGGATTCGACGCGATCCATTTCACGCTTACCCCACCGCACCATGCCCAATCCCTGGACCGGCAAAGGCAATCCCTACACCCGCAAGGAAGTCATCGAACGCCTGCGCGCCACCCTCGGCGACGGACGCTTGGTGATCGCGGCCGGCGCCGGCACCGGCATCAGTGCCAAGTTCATCGAACGTGGCGGGGCGGACCTGATCATCATCTACAACAGCGGCCGCTTCCGCATGATGGGCCATGGCTCCACCTGCGGCATGATGGCCTACGGCGATGCCAACGCCATCGCCATGGAGATCGGTGAATACGAAGTGCTGCCGGTGGTCGAGGAAGTCCCGGTCATCTGCGGCGTGCACGCCACCGACCCGCGCCGACGCATGTGGCACTGGCTGCTCAAGGTGAAGGAGATGGGATTCAGCGGCGTGAATAACTTCCCCACGCACACCATCGTCGACGGCCACTTCCGCGGGGTGCTCGAAGAGACCGGCATGAGCGTGCAGAAGGAATATGAGATGGTCGCCCTCGCCCGCCGCATGGACCTGTTCTCCGTGGTGTATGTCGGCTCCCCGGAGGAGGCAGTCGAAATGGCCAAAGCCGGAGCCGACGCGATCATCGCGCACGTGGGCACCACGGTCGGGGGGAGCATCGGAGTGACGAAGGCCGTCGTGACCTGGGACTTTGCGATCCAGCGCACGCAGGAAATCATCCGTGCCGCCAGCCGCGTGCGAAAGGATCTCATCTTCCTCGCGCACGGCGGTCCCATCAACACGCCGGAGGACGCGGCGCGCATCGTGAGCAGCACGGACGCTGTCGGGTTCGTGGGCGCCAGTTCGCTGGAACGCATGGGTGTCGAACAGTCGTTGACCGATCTCACCAAGCGTTTCACGTCCCTCCAACTGCCCGCCGGCCACGCCTCGCGGCGCGGCAGGAAGTCTCGGAAATAGCCCGGCCCACGCCTCCGTGCGCGCGCCTGGGCGGAGCAGACCCGGTGCTCCGCCACGGCCCGCGGGGACTGGGTCGTTCATTGGCGCGGGCCCTGCGACTCGCGGGCAACGTTCCCAAGGCCGTGCTTCCGGGTCTGGTTGCGCAAAAGCACGGCCGCCACCGGCCGGCTGCGCCAACCCTCCTGAACGGCGGCGGGCACCGGCGTGCCTCGCGGCCCGTCATTGAACGCGCCCACCACCACGTCCACATCCCCGTCCCCATCGACATCCCCTGAATCCATCGTGAGCCAACGGCCCATCAAGGGCTCATCGATGGTGTACGGGGCGAAGGTCCAGGAACCCCGGTTCTCGAGATAAACCAGACTCTCCTCCGGGCTGCGCTCGTAGTCCGGAAAATAGGAGATGCCCACCAGGTCCAGATCCCCATCCCCATCAAAATCCCGCGCCTGGGCCTTGAAGGCGCCGTTCATCGGAAAGAACCACTGCTCGCGAAAGCGCAGGCCCCCTTCGTTGCGAAAGATGCGAAGGCCGTGGTACCGCTTGAACGGTGAGGCGTACTCGCCGTTGTCCCCGTTCGTCACCAGCAGATCGTCGCGCCCATCGCCATCGAAGTCGGCCAACTCGAATCCGGTGGAGCCGTACGCCGGAGGGAATTCGACCAGCGTGCGGGCGAGGAACGTGCCCTGTCCCTGGTTCTCATGCAGGAAAAGCCCTTCCCTGCCCTGCGCCATCTGGGCCAGCACATCGGGACGCCCGTCCCCCGTGAGATCCCGCACCACCACCTTCAACGCCCCCGGCACTTCCACCAGGGAGTGCTCGCGATGCTGGGCGTCCGGCAACGTTTCGAACCAGGCCAGGCGCCCGAGATAATTCCCGAATTGCGCCACCACCAGATCCGGCCGCTGATCGCCGTTCAGATCCGCGACCACGCAATCCACAGGCCGCTTCAATCCACTCAACACCGTCGTGGGCGTAACCTCCCCCGCCCGCAAATCGGCCGGCAAACGCACCACGTGCCCGGAGAGCGCATCCGAAGGAAAGACATCGCCGATGGCGCTCAC
>JADLFD010000082.1 GCA_020845805.1 Verrucomicrobiales bacterium
CTCCTGGCCGCGCTCGGACGCCGCGTCGCCGCCACCCCCACCTCCCCCGCGCCGCCGTCCCACTGAACCCACCCAGGAATCCGCGCGGCATCATGCTCAACCTCCTCATCCGCCTGGCCCTGGAAAACCGGGCCGTGGTCCTCGGCCTGTCCGTCCTCGTGCTGGTCTTCGGCGCACGCACCGCACGAGACCTGCCGGTGGAAGTCCTCCCCGACCTGACCAAACCCACCGTGACGGTACTCACGGAAGCACCCGGACTCGCTCCCGAGGAGGTCGAGGCCAATGTCACCGTCCCCCTCGAACGTGCGCTCCTCGGAGTCGCCGGACTCACCCGCCTACGCTCCAACTCCGACGTCGCGCTCTCGCTGATCTACGCCGAGTTCGGCTGGGGCACCGATATCCATCGCGCACGCCAGTTGGTCCAGGAACGACTTCAAGGCGTGCGGGGCACCCTGCCGGATGGCACCGATCCGTTCCTCACTCCGGTGGCCTCGCTGATGGGCGAAATCCTCCTGGTGGGCCTGCGCAGCACCAATCTCATGGTCCCGCCGCGCGAGATCCGCTCCCTCGCCGATTGGGTCGTCCGCCCCCGGCTGCAGGGCATTCCCGGCATCGCCGAAATCCTCAACATGGGCGGCGGGATCAAACAGATCCAGGTCCGCCCCGACCCCTTGCGCATGCAGGCGCACGGGGTCACCTACGCGGAAGTCGAGGAGGCCGCCCGCCACGCCGCCAGCAGCACCACCGGCGGCTTCATCAACTCGGGTGCCACGGAAATCATGGTGCGCAACCTCGCCATGACCGTGCAGCCCGAAGCCATCGCGCGCACGGTGGTCAAGGCCGTCAAAGACCGCCCCATACGCCTCTCCGACGTCGCCGAGGTCGCCTGGGATGTCGAACCCATGCGCGGAGATGCCAGCATCAATGGCACGCGCGGAGTCATTCTCAGCATCACCAAAGCCCCCGGCTTCGACACCCTCGACCTCACCGCGCGCATCGAATCCGCCCTCGCAGAACTGCAACCCACCCTGCCCGCCGGAGTGGAAACCGTGGTCCTCTTCCGACAAGGCGACTTCATCCAGCACGCCATCGGCAATCTCCGCGACGCCATCCGCGATGGGGCGATCATGGTCACGCTGGTGATCTTCCTGTTCCTCCTCAACTTCCGCACCACGTTCATCACGCTCACCGCCATGCCCCTCTCGTTCGCCATCACTCTGCTCGCCTTCCAGGCGCTCGGCGTGTCCGTGAACTCCATGACCCTCGGCGGACTCGCCGTGGCCATCGGCATGGTGGTGGACGACGCCATCGTCGATGTCGAAAACGTCTACCGACGGCTGCGCGAGAACGCCAGCGCGCCAGACCGACGCCCGCACCTGGAGGTCATCGCGCGCGCCTCGGGCGAGGTGCGGAATTCCATCCTCTACGCGACGCTCCTCATCATCCTGGTCTTCCTGCCCCTGCTCGGTCTCAGCGGCGTGGAAGGACGACTCTTCTCCCCCATCGCCATTGCCACCATCCTCAGCATGGTCGCCTCCTTCGTCGTCTCCCTCACCGCCATCCCCGTGCTCTGCTCGCTCCTGCTGCGCCCGCGCGAGGGACAACCCCACCGCGACGGACGCCTTGTGCGCGCCCTCAAGTGGCTGCTCGAACACACCCTCCTCCGCTTCACCCTCAACCAACCCTACCTCGTCCTCGGACTGGTCTCCCTCCTCGTCATTGCCGCCTTCCCGGTCTACCAGCGCATGGGCAAGGACTTCCTCCCCGCCTTCCGCGAAGAAACCGCCCTGGTCTCCACCACCTCCGCACCGGGCACGTCCCTGGAGGAAATGAACAAGATCTCCGACGTCATCGAACAGGAACTGCTCCGCATCCCCGAAGTCCGCGTCGTCGGGCGCCGCCTCGGCCGCGCCGAACGCGGGGACCACGTCGTCCCCGTCTCCACCGCCGAGTTCGACGTCGATTTCCGCACGCCCGCCAACCACGCCACCGCCCGCTCCCGCGCCGCGGTCCTGGACGAGATCCGCACCCGGATCCGCCAGGTGCCCGGCACGTTCAGTGTCGTCACCGGCCCGCTGGCCGATCGCATCGGACACATGCTCAGCGGAGTCTCGGCCCCCGTGGCGGTGAAGATCTTCGGACCCGACCTCGACACGCTGCGGGACCTGGGCGTCCAGATCCAGGCCGTGGCGCGAACCATCCCCGGCTTCCAGGACTGCCGCCTCGACCAGCAGTCGACCATTCCCCAACTGCGCATCGAGGCCGACCGCGATCGCGCCGCCGCCTACGGCGTCACTCCGGGCGACCTGAACACCACCCTCTCCACTCTGGTCGGAGGAAAAACCGTGGCACAGTTGCGCGACGGACAACGTACCGTCGACTTGGTGGTCCGACTGCCCCAAGCCTGGCGCGAATCCCCCGAACGCCTGGCGCAACTCCCCGTCGAAGTGCTCCCCGGCCCACCTCCCGCACATCATGTTCCGCTCGCCCTGCTGGCCGACGTGCGCGAAGCGCGCGGACCCAACGTGATCTTCCGTGAGAACGCGCAACGCCGCTTCGCCCTGGCCATCAAACCCACAGTGCGTGACGTGTCGTCGCTGGTGCCGCGGCTGCAGGCCGAAGTCGCCGCCCGCGTGCCGCTGCCCGAAGGCTATTTCGTCAGCTACGAAGGGGAATTCCTGGCCCAGCGCGAAGCTTCACGCCGCATCGCGCTGCTCAGCATCGCCGTGGTCGGCGTCGTCGCCCTCCTGCTCTACGGCTACTTCCGCGCCGGGTTCTTCGCCCTCCAAGTCCTCGCCGATATCCCCCTCGCCCTGATCGGCGGTCTGCTCCTCACCCACCTCCTGCTCGACAACGTGTCCATCGCCACCTTGGTCGGCCTGATCGCCGTCGCCGGGGTCGCCGCCCGCAACAGCATCATGCTGCTCTCCCACTACCTTCACCTCATGCAACACGAGGGCGAGGCGTTCTCCCGCGCCATGATCGTGCGCGGCACCAAGGAACGACTGGTGCCCGTCCTCATGACCGCCCTCTCCGCCGGCATCGGCCTGATCCCGCTCGTGCTGGCCGCCGATCAGCCCGGCAAGGAAATCCTCCACCCCGTCGCCGTGGTCATCGTGGGCGGCCTGGTGACGTCCACCCTGCTCGGACTCGGCGTCACCCCCGCGGTGTTCCACGCCTTCGGAAAATCCGCCGCCCTTCGCGCCATCGCGCATCGCTCCGCTGCCGCCCAATAAACCCCTGACACGATCTCCGCCCCCACGCTTCCACATCAACCCGTTCCCCGCCCAACCATGAAACACCCCATCTCGATCCTCACCCTCGCCGCCACCCTCCTCCTCACCCCCGTCCTCGCGCTCGCCCACGGTCGGGTCGATCTCGGACCCAACGGAGGGCGCCTCGTCCCCCTCAGCACCAACGCCACCTTGCAAGGCGAAGTGGTGCTCAAAGAAGGACGGTTCCACGTCACGCTCCTGGACCCGCAGTTGAAGCCCGTCGAACTGAAGGACGCTTCGCTCACCGTGGTGGGAGGCGAACGCAACCAACCCGAGCGCCCACGCGTGGAGCGCGTCGAGAACCGCTTCGTCTTCCCCGCGCTCAAGGGGAATCGTTACCTGCTCGTGCTCCAGTTCCGCTCACACGCCGCCGCCAAACCAGTCAATGCCCGGTTCGAATTCGACGCCTCCCCCTGCGGTGGGTGCCAGAAGCCGGAATGGCTGTGCCAGTGCACCGCCGAAAAATAGCCGTCCACGGGCCTCTCCCCGCACCGAACTCCCACGCCACGCTCCGGGTCACGTGGCGTCTGGCCCGGACCATCTTCTACTTCGTCGCTGCCGCCTTGGCCCCCTGCACATCGAGGCAGGTGACCAGGCCCTCGCTGTTGCGGACGTAAAGCCGCCCATGGGCCAACACCGGCACGGTCCAGAACTCGCCACCCGAGACCTGGACGCGCGTCTCCGGCTTGAAGGCCTCCGGCTTCGCCGCGCCCAGCATCAGCTCGCCCTTCTCGCTGATCACCATCAGCCGGCCGTCCGCCAGGGCGATGGCCCCGTGGTTC
>JADLFD010000083.1 GCA_020845805.1 Verrucomicrobiales bacterium
GGAATCCTTTGGCGTCGTGTGCGTGTGCCAATGGCCTCGGAGGTAAGCGGGGAAGGATGGTTGCTGTTGCCGACCCAGCCGGGACCCAAGCCCGGCGCGCTGGTGGTGTACTACGAGCCGGAGACGAGTGTGGGCCTGAACCCCAAACAGACGTTGCGCGACTACGGACTCCAATTGGCCCGACGTGGATTCGTGACCCTTTCCATCGGAACCCCGGGCGGTAATGCGTGGAAGCCCGACCTGGGCGGCGCGACCTGCCAGCCGTTGTCGTTTCACGCGTACGTCGCGGCCAACTGCTGGAACGCCATGGCGGCGCTGCCGGAA
This sequence comes from Verrucomicrobiales bacterium, assembly GCA_020845805.1. GTDB lineage: Bacteria > Verrucomicrobiota > Verrucomicrobiia > Limisphaerales > CAIMTB01 > CAIMTB01. The sequence goes on from JADLFD010000083.1 coordinate 325, forward strand.
GTGGATCCCGAGCGCATCGCGGTGGTGGGACACAGTTACGGTGGGAAGTGGGCCTTGTTCGCTGGCGCACTCTGGGATCGATTCGCCGCGGTGGCGGTCAGTGATCCGGGTGTGGTCTTCGACGAGACGCGACCGAACGTGAACTACTGGGAACCCTGGTATCTCGGGTTTGATCCCGCGGTGACGCGCACGCCGGGGCTGCCCACCGCGAGCAACCCGCGCACGGGTGCCTATCGAAGAATGCGGGAGATGGGTCGCGATCTCACCGAGATCCATGCCCTCCTCGCCCCGCGCCCGTTCCTGGTGTCCGGCGGGGCGGAGGATCCGCCCTCGCGCTGGATCGCATTGAATCACCTTCGCGCTGTGAACGCGGTATTGGGATTCACCAATCGCGTGGCGCTCACGAGTCGTGCTGGACACGACCCGACGGAGCATTCAAACGCCCAGGTTTACGAATTCTTGGAGACTTTTCTCGTGCGCCACTCCACCTCGTCTAAGTAGCCGCGGACGTGAGTCCGCGCCGAATGGCGTTGGTGAATGGGGTGAGGGGAAGCGGTGGAGCGAGCGCCGTCGTACGACGGCGACTACGGGACGACGGAGTAGCCGCGGACGTGAGTCCGCGCCGAATGGCGTTGGCGAATGGGGTGAGCGGGAGCGGTGGAGCGAGCGCCGTCGTACGACGGCGACTACGGAACGACGGAGTAGCCGCGGACGTGAGTCCGCGCCGAATGGCGTTGGCGAACGGGGTGAGCGGGAGCGGTGGAGCGAGCGCCGTCTCACGACGGCGACTACGGAACGACGAAGTAGCCGCGGACGTGAGTCCGCGCCGAATGGCGTTGGCGAACGGGGTGACGGTCTTCACGATCGAGTTTGCCGTGCTCCCCTCGCCGCAGGTTCACTCGGTCCCATGCGTGCCTTGGTGCAGAGGGTTTCGGAAGCGAGTGTCGCCGTGGACGGAGTGGCATGCGGCCAGATTGGTGCCGGGTTGCTGATCCTACTTGGAGTGGCCGTGGGCGACACCGACGAGGAACGGGAATGGTTGTGCGGCAAGATCGCGCGATTACGCATCTTTCCGGACGACCGCGGGCTGATGAATCGTTCAGTTCTGGAGACGGCGGGCGGGGTGCTGGTGGTGAGCCAGTTCACGCTGTTTGGTTCCGTCGAACGCGGGAATCGACCCTCGTTCGAGGGCGCGGCCCGTCCGGAGGAGGCCGTGCCGATCTACGAGCAGTTCGTGGCACGATTGAGCGAAATCCTTGCCCGTCCCGTGGCGACGGGGCGGTTTGGGGCGGACATGAAGGTCCATTTGGTGAACGACGGTCCCGTGACACTCTGGATCGATACTCGGTGCCGGTGACGCGTGGCCTCGGTGCGCCGGGGTCTGTTCGCCAAGCTCGCCACCCGCCCCCGCCCCGGCCTACGCTTCCCGCCGAACGGATGCGCTCATGATTTTTCTCAGTTATCGCCGATCCGACACCTCCGGGCACGCGGGTCGGCTCTTTGACCGGTTGGTCGACCGCTTCGGGAGGGAGCACGTGTTCATGGATGTGGACACCATCCGCCCTGGCGAGGATTTCGCGCGCACCATCGCGGAACGGATCGGGTCGTGCGAAGTGTTGATCGCCCTGATCGGGGATCAGTGGCTGGCGGCGGCGCATGCCGACGGGCGTCGGCGCGTGGACGACACCGGGGACTACGTGCGTGCGGAGATCACCGCGGCTCTGGAGCGCGGCATCCCGGTCATTCCCGTGCTGGTGGAAGGGGCGCGCATGCCAGCCGCCACGGATCTTCCCGAACCGATGCGCGGGTTGGTTCGACTGCAAGCCTTGGAGATCAGCGACACGCGCTTCGACTCCGAGGCCCAGGACCTGATGGCCGCGGTGGACCAATATCGCCCGCATCGTCAGGCGCGCCGTCGGCGTCCGCCTGATTTCCGACGTCATGCCCTGGCGCTGGGTAGTGTGGTGGTCCTGGCCGTGGCTTGGGCATTGTGGCGGGGCTTTCCGTTTAAGACGGCGCCCGCTCTTTCGGGACGTTGGGTGGCTGAGGTGACCGATCCAGGCCGTGCCCCGTTCCAAGTGGTCCTGGACCTCCAGTCCGCTGGGGAACGAATCCTGGGGGCGGTGACCTACCCGACGGGTTCGGCGGGGATCCAGAACGGACACCGGGAGGGGCGCAGCCTGATTTTCGCCACCGAGCATGTGCCCCAGTTTGGCGATCGACCGGTGACCATGCGGTTTGTCGCTGAGATTGCTGGGGACGAGTTGCGTGGCAACCTCATCACCGACGATCAATCCCGACTGTTCGTGGCGCGTCGCGCTCCGCCCTGAGTTCGACGACATGGGGCCCAGCACACGCCGGGCAGGTGAATCGAACGAATCAGTGTCCGGTTTTCGCCGGGTGCGGCGTCTCTCAGGTGAGGACCCGATGGAGGATCACCAGCTGCTCGCAAGGTTCGTGAGGGAAGGTTCGGAGGAGGCGTTCTCCGAGTTGGTTCACCGCCATCTCGCGTGGGTGTACTCGGTAGCGTGGCGCCATGTGAAGGACGCCCATCTTGCCGAGGATGTGGTTCAGATGGTTTTCGCCAACCTGGCCCGCCGGGCGGCCAGTCTTTCGCGTCAGCGCGTCCTCGTGGCCTGGCTGCACCGGGACACTCGTTTCACCGCCCTCGATCTCCTGCGCTCGGAAGGGCGACGCATACGGCGTGAGGAACGGGCCATGAGGCAAGGTGAGATCGACCGGGAACCGGATCCGGACTGGCAGCAGCTGCGTCCGGTGATCGACGAGACGCTCGACCGCCTGGGTCGCGAGGATCGGCATGCCGTGCTGTTGCGTTTCATGGAAGGGCGCGATTTGGCAGGGGTGGGAGCGGTCCTGGGGTTGAGCAGCGAGGCGGCGCGCAAGCGCGTTGACCGCGCTCTGGAACGTCTCCGCCACGAGCTCGCGCGGCGGGGCATCGAGTCGTCCGCCGCGGCGCTGGGAACGGTGCTTTCGGCGCACGCGATCGAAGGGGTTCCGTCGGGATTGGCGGCGAGCGTCATCCCCGCGAGTGTGGCGGCTGCCGGAGTGGCCGGCGGGGTGGGTGTCGGGGCTTGGTGGTCAACCCTAGGCTGGCTGGGGCAGGGGAAAGCGGGGATCGGTGTGGCCCTTGCGCTGGCAGGTTTGGGGATGGCCTGGATCGTGCAGGAATCGGCCCTGAGGACGGCGCGTGCCGAGCACATGCGATGGGTGGAAAGGGCGGCGGCGCTCGCCCCCCAGGTCGATCCGCCTGCTTCTGAGGGACCGCTCCATGTCGACTCGAGGGCCGAACGAATGGACCTCGATCGACTTCGGCACGAGGTGCCAGCGTTGCGTGCCCGTCTGCGGGAGCTCCAGGCGCTGGAAGCCAGGACGGCTCAGAATGGCAGCGGCACCGGGAAATCGTCACCCCCGTCGGAGGGAATGTTCTGGCTCAGTGAGGTGAGAGAAGTCGGGCAAGCGACTCCCGAAGCCCTGTTCGAGTCGCACCTGGCCGCCCTCCAACGCGGCGATACGAATCGTTTGGCTCAGTTGGCCTGGTTCGATCCGGACACCGATCCCGATCGGATCCGCGGCAAGTTCGAGAGCATTCGCCGGGTACGAGACCAGGAGGTGGATGAAAGCTCCGAGTCGGCACGTCTGGCCGCGATTCGTGTGCTGCGCTGCGAACCGGCTTCCGACCACGATCTGTGGGTGGTGCATGAGTATGTGATGAAGGATGGCACCGCCGAGCAGTTGACCCGGGTGCGCGTGCGCCGCGTGGAGGGGGGGTGGCGACTGGTCATGGGCCCGGATGTCCAGCCGGTGATGGAGTTCGTCAGGGAGATGCCGTGAGATGAGAATGCCCGGTCCGAACTTGGTCTTCGTGGCGTTGATCCTCGCGGCCGGAATCCCGCTCTGCCTCCGCCATCTCGAACTCCGCGCGCTGCGCGCGGAGAACGACAGGCTGAGGCAGAGCACGGTCGACTCCTCGATCATGGCCAACACGAGCCCGGCCTCGGTCCGATCTTTCCAACAATCACCTCCCGCATCCCCGCCGTTGTCCTCGGAGGAACGCTTCGAGCTGCTTCAACTCCGCGGTCAGGTTCAGCCGCTCCGCGACCAGCTGGCCATCGTCACCA
>JADLFD010000084.1 GCA_020845805.1 Verrucomicrobiales bacterium
CCCGTTCGCTCTGCATCCGGGCTCGCGCCGCCTCTCCCACGAACGCGGTGGCCCAGTAGCGCCGGACCCATTCCAACCGTCCCTCGCCCGCCAGGGTACGCAGCAACCCATCCCACAACGGAGCCCCTTCCGCTTCGGACCGATCCCACGGCCGCAGCGCCTCCATCGCCGCCTCCGCCGTGGTCCGGCAGGACGCCAGCACCGCGGCTCGAATCCAGGGATCGTTGAGCGCCGGACTCATGGCGCGAGCGAGCATCTCCCACCGGCCGCCCATTCCATCCCCACCCACCTGCCCCTGGGAAAGGATCACCTGGAAAAGCAGTGAGGTCGGGAAACTCTCCGCTCCCGGCCCGCTCGCCGTCACGCGCGCTCCGAGCCACGACTCGAACCCGCTCGCCACACCCTCACGCCCTTCCCACACCGGGAGGATGGCTCTCAAGACTTTCGGATCGCGCTCGTCCAGGACGCGGCGCCAGTCGCAGGCGTTTTCGCGCGCCAGGCTGGCCAGGGTGAACCACGCCTGCACGCGCGCCGCCGGATGCCCGCCTTGCGCCAGGCCCTCGATCGCCGCCAGCACGCTCCGATCCGCCCCCCCCTTCCCGTGCCTCATCCACAACTCGCGCTGGGCGAGGTCGCGCGCCGGTCCGTTGCTCGAAGCCAGGCCTTGCACCAACGCCGCATCCTCTGCGAGCGCCCAGGCGCGGACCGGTCGCAACGCACCCCCCTCCGGGATCACCCGGTAGATGCGCCCCCGGTCCGCGCCTGCGCGCACGTCGAGCGTCCGAAGCCGATCCTCCGGAATCCACCGTGGGTGCTCCACGATCAACCGGTGGAAATCCACCACCCATAATCCGCCGTCCGGACCCGTCCGCACTTCCACGGGACGAAACCAGGAATCCTCCGACGCCAGGAACTCACGGTCCCGTTCGCTCTCCGCACGCGTGGCCCGAAACGTAATCCCGTCCGGACTCAAAACCGCGCGGCGGACGAGATTGTGCACCGGCTCACAGACGAAGGCGTTGCCCGCGTACTCCTTCCCCAGCAGCCCGTCGCGATAGATCTCGGGTCCGCAGGCCGAGGTCAGATGGTTGGCGGTGTGCGGATCGTTGAACCGCTCCAGCGTCTCGCTCGCCGGGAATACCCGCGTCCCGTCGCGATCCAACCCCACGTGCGCGGCGGGCGTGGCCACGCGCGGATTCGCGCGGCCATAACGAGCGGCCAACGGGAAATGCCAGAGCAACGAACCGTTGTCGTTCCCAAACCACTCCCCGTAATCGTCGCGGCAGCGCACAATCTGGCTGACGCCCGACAACGCTTCGATCTCGCCGGTGTCCGGCCGGAAACGGAAGTCGCGGCCGCTGCAGTCGACATCCACCTTCGCGAGCGAGGACCGGATCCGGCCGCCGAAAAGCCCCCCCGACGCGTGCACCCACCCGTCCAACCCCCAGCGCAACCCATTCACCCGCGCTTGATAGTTGTGCGTGGCAAATCCGCTCAGTCGCTTGGCCACGCGCGGATCCGACACTCCCCGCGCCGGGACCGCCGCTTCGGGAATCCAAAGCACATCCGGCGCGGCGCCTACCAGCACCCCGTCACGCCAGGCCATCAACCCGGTCGGAAAGGGCAACTCATCCGCCACCACCTTCGCCTCATCGTACCGGCCATCCCCGTCCCGGTCGGTCAGCACCTTGATCCGTCCGCCCGGGCTACCCGCGCCATCCAGGCCCATCGGGTAATCGCGCATCTCGCAAACCCACAGACGACCGTCCGATCCGAAATCAATCGCCACCGGGGATTCCACCAGGGGCTCGGTCGCCACCGCCTCAATGCGCAGGCCTGGCGGCAACCGGAACGCACGCAGGCCCTCCGCGGGCGTGCGCGGCGGAGGCAATCCCGCGCCTGGAGTCGGTGCACGCGGTGCGGCTCGGAAGCCCGGGGCCAGAATCTCCCCCACGGTGCGATGGATCAGGTCCTCCACCTCCGGCTTCAGACGCGCGGGACGATCGTAATACCAGAGTGAGGTCTCCGCTTCATACCCGCCCTCCTGAAGGATGCGCTTCGAGGGGATGTAGCACGGGACATCGTTCGCGTAGGCGGTGATCCAGAGCCGCGCAGGATCGTAGTCACGCTTCAAACGCAACGCGTAGTCCACCACCACCTCGCCCGCGAGAAACACCATGGCGTAGCGCTCGCCGAACGACCACGTCTGCACGAAATACGGCAGGTGCGTGGGCAGCGGCACGCCGCGCCCCAGGCGGTCCAGGTTCTTGCGCGCGTGAAACCCCACGATCCCCGACTCCTTCGCCCGCGTTTCCCACCCCGCACGGTCCGGAGTGGCTTCGAAGGGGAGCAACACGCGCCGATACGCGGTGCGCGGCAGCACGGTCAACTCTTCCATCGCTCCCGCCACCAACCCCTGCACCTGCGTGGCCAGGGCGCGCGCGTGCGTGCGCGCCCAGCCGACCCCAAAATCGTCGCCCCCCCGCGGACTCGGATTGGTGTCCGCGCCACATCCGATGGTGATCATCGCCTGCGCCCCGGCATGATCGGCCTCAATGAACTCCTGGGCGAACCCGGCCCAGTCGCCATGGCTCCGGTTCACCTGATGCCCCAGCGTGGTGCAGTGGCAGGCGTAGTTCGCCACCACGGCCATCACCTTCCCGTTCAGATCGCGTGCCACGAGAATGGGCAGGGTGGGATCGACCGGCCCTCCCGGCGTGCGTCGATTCGCGCCGAAACCCACCCGGCCTTCGGCACGAAACAACTTGCCGGGTCGCCGCGTACGCAACGCCGCCAGCGCCACCCGCTCCAGATGGTCCATCAGCTCGACCGTGTACCGGTCGCTCGCCGCCGCCTCTTCGGACGTCAGGTCGCGCACGAAGATGTTCTCGGCAAAACCCCGTACCATCGGGCCCGAGTGCGTGTGCGACGATGCCACACAAAAGTTCTCGCGCGGCAACCGCACGCGCAGAGCCAGGCGGCCCGCGACTTCCTCCACCACGTGCGCCGGCACGCCGCAGTTGTCGACCGTGATCAACACCCGCGGGCCCGCCGCGTCACTCCCCATCGCCAACGCCTTGGCCCAAAGGGTCTGCTCCCGACCCGAAGCCAGGTTGGTGCGGGCCGCATACCCCGTCAGCCGGATCGGATACGACGGCGTGATATCAACGCGCGCCGTCCCGATCACCTCCAGGGCGGCCGACTCCGCGGCCTCCAGCGTCGAAATCGACAGCCCGAGCGCCGCCAGCAGGAACCACCATCGCAAGGTTTTCATGGGATGGGCGAAACCCTCAATTGGGGACCGACAATGTCAACGTCCGGCATTGTCGCGGCGTCCCAAACCCGTCACGCTCTCCCTATCCAGTCCCCGCGAACGTCCATGAAAACCATGCTCCGTCGTCGCTCGTTTCTCCGCCGATCCGCCGCCGCCCTCGCCGCCCCCCTGATCCTGCCCTCCCGGGTCTGGAGCGCGGCCACCCCGCCCAGCGCCAAACGGCGGCTCGGATTCATCGGCAACGGCACCCAGGGCCGCTACCTGATGGGCAACTTCATCAAGCGGGAGAATGTCGCGGTCCTGGCCGTATGCGATGTCGACCAGACACGGCGCCTCAACGCCAAACGCATCGTCGAAGAGCACTACGCCAAGAATGGCGGCTCCGGCGCCCCGGGCGTGTGCCAGGCTTACACCGATTTCCGCGACCTGCTCGCGCGCCCCGACCTCGACGGCGTGGTCATCGCCACTCCCGACCACTGGCACGCGTTCATCGGCATCCTTGCCGCCAAAGCCGGCAAGGACATCTATTGCGAGAAACCCCTCACCCAAACCATCCACGAAGCACGTGCCCTGGTGAAAGCGGTGCGACGCCATGAGCGCGTCTTCCAGGTGGGCAGCATGCAGCGCAGCTCGCGTGAGTTCCGCCGCGCCTGCCAACTCGTGCGCAATGGCGCGCTCGGTAAGCTCCAGGAAATCCATGTGGCCGTCGGTGGACCCGGTAAATGGTGCGATCTGCCCGCCGAAACGTCCGAGCCCGGTCTCGACTGGAACCTCTGGCTCGGCCCCGCCCCCTGGCGCGAGTACAACGCCGTGCTCAGTCCGCGCGGGGTCCACACCCACTTCCCCAACTGGCGCGCCTACCGCGAGTACGGCGGGGGCATGATCACCGACTGGGGCGCGCATCACTTCGACATCGCGCAATGGGGCCTGGGCATGGATGAAAGCGGTCCGGTGGAGATCCTGCCCGCCAACCAACCCGACGCGCAGGAAGGCGTCCGCCTCACCTACGCCGACGGCACTGTGGTCATCCACAAATCCGGCAACGGCATCACCTTCATCGGCAGCGAAGGCCGCATCTACGTCAACCGCGGCAAGTTCGAATCCACCCCGGAGTCCCTCGTCGAAACGCCGCTCGAACAGCACAAGATCCAACTCTACGAGAGCAACGATCACCTGGGCGACTGGCTCCAATGCATGGGCACCCGCAAACGCCCCATCTGCGACGTCGAGGTCGGTACGCGTACGGTCTCGGTCTGCCACCTCGTCAACCACGCCTATTGGTCCGGACAACGCATCCTCTGGGATCCCAAACGCGAGGCGTTCGTCGGCGGCACGGGCGACAAGTCCTGGCTCACCCGGCTCTACCGCTCGCCGTGGAGCCTGGACCAGGTGGTCAAGGCCTGAGGAGCCTTCCCTCTCGCAGAGGGAGGTCGTCAGCCTTTGCGCAGCCGATAGTACCGCACACTGTCCTGCGGCTTGATCCGCAGGACTTTCTCGACCGGTTGCGGCACCACGGGCGACCAGTCCGTCTTTGGCCACACCGCGGGACTCGACTCGAGAACGTAGCCCTCGGCGGAGTCCGGCCAGCTCAATTCGAAAGTGCCATCGGTGACTCGCTGAACGCTCAGGCGCACAGCGGGAGAGAGGGGCACCGGGCCGCCCAACAACCCTCCCGACACCACATACGCCTCCGCCGGAATCACCGGGGCCGCAACGGCCGCTGTGCTCCCCAACGGCACCACCGCTCCCACCAACACGTGGTCAGCCCCGGCGGAGCGCCCCCCGCCCCCCGCCGCTCCGCCAATCAGTTGGAAACGCCCACCGGAGGCGGATTGGGCTTCGGCCGCGTCACGACCGGTTCCCACCCCAAGGATCATCACCATCGTGATGGCGGCGGTCCACCCACCCACCCGGGCCACCCTGGTCGACCGATGTTCAAGGGTTCGCATGGGATTCCCTTTTACTTCGAGGCGGCGAGCGCGGCCTGCACCAGACCGCGCAATTCCGCCAACTCGGTCTCCAGGCGTCCGATCCGTTCGTCCCGCCCCTTCAGTTCCCGCTCCTGCGCCTCCAGCTTGCGATGCAGCCCCTGAATCGCCGCCAGCGCCACGCCGTCCGCGTCCACCATGGCGATGTGCCGGTCATCCTCGCCCAGCGCGAACGCCGCATGAAAATCCTGCGCCATCGGACCCAAGTGACGGGTTCCCGGATCCTCGCGATAACTCCACTCGGCGAGGGGTAAGGCGGCCACCCGAGCCAGTACCGACTCAGGATCCACCGGAGAAACGCGCTCCTTGCGATGCCGGTCCGAGGCGCTCACGAACGTGCCGTTCACCCGAAGCCCCGCCGAGGTCAACCGCATCATCTCCACGCCGCCGGTGCCGGGCGCGTTCGCGGTGTTGACGTGGCTCCCGCCGCGAAACCACGAGAAAGTTCCGGTGTCGTCGGTCCGGGAATAGAAGGTGGAGCTTTGCACACCGATGCCATACGACTCCCCCCAGAGATTCAGCATCTGCCGCGTGGTGCTCCCGAAGAACTGCGAGGTGTCGGCGTTCACATGGATTCCGCCCGCGGCACGAATGTTGAAGGTGTTCACGCCCGCCGTGGCAAAGCTCGCATTCTGACTATCCGACCAAATGAAGCAGCCCTGGTGGTTCACGCGGCTGCGGCGCCCCGCCGCCAGCGAGTGTCCACTGTTGTCCGCCACCAGGTTGTTCGTGCCCCCCAGAATCACCGCACTGGCCGAGTTGGTCCCGATGCGATTGTTGTCTCCACCGAGAATCGTCGCCCAGTTGCTCTCCCGCCCGATTTCGTTGTCGGAACCCCCGATCAGAATGGGAGCAATCTCACGGCGGTTGGGATTGTTGGAGCCCAGGATGTCGTTGCGAAAGCCTCCGACCATGACGCCACCGTCCACGTTGTGGGCGATCCGGTTCTCCCCGCCGCCCACCACCAGGCTGATCACCGAGTTGGTGCCAATCCCGTTGTCGCGTCCCCCCACGATCACCGCGTGCTGATTGTCCGCTCGAATTAAATTCCGCGCCCCGCCCCCGATGAAGGACGACCGTTGGTCCCGTTCGATGTCGTTGTCCAATCCACCCGCGATGGTGGTCTCGGGCGCCGCGATCCCAATGGAATTCCCGCGACCGAATAGCACGGCCGAGTTGGTCGAGGTCGGTTCGATGGTGTTGCCCCGCCCACCGATCCAGCGCACGCCCGAAAGCTGTCCCTCCAATCGCAGGACCTGCTGATTGGCCGCACGAACCACCAGCGCGGTGTTATCCGTCGTGCCCAGAAAATGGGTGTCCGGACTCGTTCCCGCATTTCCCGTGAGTGCCCAGGCATTGCCCGCGCCACCCTCGCCCGCCGGGCCCGGAGGTCCTGCCGGCCCCTGATCACCCTGGGGACCCACCGGCCCCTGCGGTCCCGGCACGCCCTGAGGACCCGCCGGTCCGGACGGTCCCACTTCGCCTCTCGGCCCCGCCGGCGTCACCGCGAACAAGGCGTAGGGACTCGCCCCAATGATCTGACGCGGAGCAAGGGCCACAAATCCTGCGCCCCCCGTGCGGCGCACACCCAACTCAAGCCAGCGTCGGCCACCCGTGAAGGCCTTCGCTCCAAAATCGAGTTCGGTCAGGAAATAGCCGTCCGTCAAAGTCACCGCGAGGTTGGTCAGGGTGGGACCAACCTGCGTGCCCGCAACCTCCGCATCGAACAGCGCGATCCGCAAATCGTGCTCACCGGTGGCGGGAACCCCGGCCGTGGTCAGTCGCCCCTGGTAGGTGAACGCATTCTCCTGCCCTACCGCGGCACGTGCCGCGATCCAGAAAACCAAGACCGAGAGAGAGAGTCGCGCGAGCATGGGGGCGACGATGCCGGCTGGGTCGCACTTGGCCAGATTAAAGCCGGGAGTGACTTCGAGGATCGCCCCCACCCACATTCCCCCACCGCACCCGATCCGAGTTCCGCCCGGACCCACCGATGACCGAGCGCATCACCGATTGTCCGTGCACCCAGCATCCCTCGCCCTCCTCTCCCTTCTGTGTCGCTCGGCGGTCTCTGTGGAGGACCCCCCACTTCTCGTGTCGCCCTCGTCCATGTCCCGTCCCCGGGGGACGCCGTGCGCCAGAACTAACTGTTACCTGACGGGCTGATTCGTTGTGCCAGAAGGGGTGTTACCCGGTGGCCTTGGTTTTTGGGTTGTTGTTACCTTGTTCGGGGCTTGCCCGTAGGTCCCTCTGGCTGCCTTCGCGCCCCCCCCTCCACGGTGGCGGTGGAGCGGAGCTGGAGGGGGCTGCGGAGCAGCCAACTCCAGCGCAGCGCAACCGCCACCGTGGTAGCTCATCATTTTTTGCCCTCGATCTTCCGCTCACCCGCGGGCTTGGCGCATCCCCGCGATCACCTTCAACTGCCGCGCCACTTCCCGCTTCAACGCAAAGGGGTTTAACCGCGCCTTCTCGACCGCCAAGCGCTGCTTGGTTTCCCTCGTCACTTCCGCGCTCTCCAAGACCCGCGCCAGCGGCGTTTGCGCCTCCTCGTAGACCCGGACGATCCTCCCTTCTTTGCGCTCCTTGCTCTTCAGCTTCAGGCTCGCGTGGAAGTAGTTCAGCAACTGCCTGTACGGCCCTCGGGCCAACTCGTTCATCAGCTCCACCACCTCGGGGTTGTCGTGCCGCTCGTACCCGAACCATTGCCGGATGTGCGTCCAGTTCTTCTGCTCCACGTGCGCATTGTCGTCCTTCTTGTACGGCCGGCTCCGCGTCATGAATACCGGTCGCACCCGTCGCTGAAGCCAGTTCAGCACGTGGTGGTTCAGGAACTCCCCGCCGTTGTCGCTGTCCAGGCCCAGCAACGCGAACGGCAACCGCTCTTCCACGTCCTGCAACGCCGCCAACGTTCCGGCCTGACCCCGCCCCCACATCGCCCGCACCTCCACCCACGCCGTCGCATAATCCACCCCGTCCACCATCCACACGAACTCCCCTGCCACGCTGCCCCCGCAGAGCGCTACCGTGTCCACTTCCAGCCATCCCGGCTTGCCTTCCTCCCACACGCTCCCCCGGATCGGGATCTGCTTCCGCAGCAACGTTCCGGGCCGAGTCAGCGACGCGCGTCCACCTTGGACCCGCAACGGTGCCAGCAATCGGTCTAATGTCCGCGCGCTGGCTCCCAGCAGCTTCTCCCGGACTTCCTCCGGGATTCGGCGCTCATGCGCCTCATAGGCCGGGATCCAGTCCGGCAGCATCGCCACCAGTCGCCGTCCGCACGCGTAATCCGTCGCCTGCCAGATCGGCCTCAACCACGGGGCCAGCAACCCCGGTTCATACCGCGCCGGTCGACCCCGGTTCACCCGCGCCACCGACTCCACCTCCGGCGCCCCCAGGGCTCGAATCGCTGCCTTGCGGTGGTAGCCCAGCAGTTCCACCGCTTGGTCCAACAGCTTCGTCTTGTGCTTTGGGCCAGCCCGTTCATACCGCCGCCGCAGCTTCCTCAACACGTCCTGCCGAGTCCTCGCGCTCATCGTTTCGTCCACTCCTGCCACGGTAACAGGACTTCTGGCGCAACGTATCCCTCCAGCCCTCTCGCCCCCACCACTCCGGGTAACAAACATTCTGGCGCAATTCGGCCCGGGGAGGCGCCGGATTATTGTGTTTTCAAGGGTCCGCGACTTCGGTAGGCTCCTGCGCAACGCCCTCATCGGAAGGCACCTGTATGGCAGTGATCATTTCCAAACCAAACAAGGGCCCCGCA
>JADLFD010000085.1 GCA_020845805.1 Verrucomicrobiales bacterium
GACGGGGGCACGCGTGCGGCGACGGGGCCGATCACGACGGAAGGATTTGGGGAGTGGTCGGATCGCCTGCGCGAGGTGGAGGAGATGATCGACCTGCCGGATTTGCGCAACGAAGTGGCGACCGCGCGGTCGCGTGCGCAGCTGACGCGCACGGAAGTGCGTCGGGAGATGAAGAAGCCGGACTGGGCGGTGGTGCGGTTGCGCGTGCTCGAGCCGTTGGTTGAAGTGCGACGGCAGTTGGAGGACGAGTTGGCGCGCCGGAGCGCGGAGGATCAGCGGGTGGCGATCGACCGCGATCCCGTGCCGGGGAAGTACAGCGAGCTGGTGCGTCGCTATTACGAGCAGCTGGGAAAATAGCGACGTAGCCTGAGTCATCCCGGATGAATCTCAATCTCACGTTAGCGGGTGAATCGTGGTGGCTCCCGGCGCTCGGCCTGGTGTCCCTGGCCCTGGTGATTTTGGTTTGGGGCTATGCGCGTTCCGGACCAGCGCCGGTGCGATGGGCCTGCCTGGTTCTGAAGCTCCTGGGCATCATGGCGCTGGCGTTCTGCCTACTGGAGCCCATGCGTTCCTCGCAGCGCGCGCGCCCGGGTTCCAACCTGTTCGCGGTGGTGGCGGACAACAGTCAGGGGTTGCAGGTGCGCGACGCGGGGGACACGGAGACGCGGGGGCAGAGGCTGGCTGGATGGCTGCAGCGCGCGCCCGGGGATTGGCAGGAGACGCTGGCGCAGACCTTCGACGTGCGGCGCTACCTGTTCGATACCCGGCTGCAAGGCATCCAGGATTTCACCGAGCTGGATTTCAACGGACGCGCCACGGGGTTGGGTTCGGCGCTGAAGACGCTGGGCGAGCGCATGAAGGGGCGGCCGTTGGCCGGGGTGTTGTTGTTCACCGACGGCAACGCCACCGATCTGCATGGGGCGCTGCCGTCGCTGGAGGGTTTGCCGCCGGTGTACCCGGTGGTGGTGGGCAAGCCGGGCGCGCTGAAGGACGTCTCCTTGTCGCAGATCTCCGTCAGTCAATCCGCCTTTGAGGATCAGCCGGTGGCGATTCAGGTTGAGGCGCAGGCGCCGGGTTTTCGTGGCGAACGGCTGCGGCTGCGGTTGCGCGATCAGAAGGGTGAGGTGGTGAAGGAGGAGACCGGTACGGCGCGCGGCGGCACGGAGGCGACCCCGTTTGCGCTGCGTCCGAAGCCCGACCGGCAAGGGGTGTTGTTCTATGAGGTGGCGGTGGGTCTGGATGGCGGGGATGCGGCGGGTGCGGCGCGGGGCACGGAGGAAGCCACGCTGGTGAACAACACACGGGTGGTGGCGGTGGATCGTGGGCGAGGTCCGTATCGCATCCTCTATGTCTCGGGACGTCCCAATTGGGAGTTCAAATTTCTCAACCGCGCGGTGGCGGAGGACACGCAGTTGCAGATGGTGGCGTTGATCCGGGTGGCGCGACGCGAGCCGAAGTTCGAGTTTCGGGGTCGGGCCGGGGAGACGAGCAATCCGTTGTTCCGCGGGTTCGGCGAGCAATCGCGGGACGAGGTGGCGCGCTACGATCAGCCGGTGATGGTGCGGTTGAACACCAAGGACGAGCTGGAGTTGAAGGATGGGTTCCCGCTGCTGCCGGCGGACCTGTTCGCCTACCACGCGGTGGTGCTGGACGACGTGGAAGCGGCGTTCTTCAGTCCGGAGCAGTCGGCCTTGTTGCAGCGGTTTGTGTCCGAGCGCGGCGGGGGCCTGATGATGTTGGGTGGCATGGAATCGTTCCGCGAGGGGGACTATCACCGCACGCCGATCGGCGAGATGCTGCCGGTGTACCTCGACCGTGCGGAAACCAACGCGCCGGGGGCGACGGTGCGGCTGGATCTGGCGCGGGAGGGGTGGCTGCTGCCCTGGGCGCGGTTGCGGGACGAGGAGGTTGGCGAACGCCAGCGTCTGGAGGCCATGCCGGCCTTTCGGGTGCAGAACCGGGTGCGTGGGGTGAAGCCGGGAGCGAGCGTGGTGGCGGTGGCGAAGGACGAAGCGGGGCACGAGCACCCGGCCATGGCGATTCAGCGCTTTGGGCGGGGGCGGACCGGGGCCTTGATGATTGGGGATCTGTGGCGGTGGGGCATGCGGGATGCGACGGCGCGGACGGATTTGGACAAGGCTTGGCGCCAGATGATGCGCTGGCTGGTTGCGGAGTCGCCGCCGCGGGTGGAATTGACCGCCGAGCCGGTGCCCAACGATGCGTTGGGTTCCATGACACTGCGTGTGCGCGTGCGCGACGCGGCGTTCCAGCCGCTGGACGGCGCTGCGGTGAGTGTCGAAGTGGAGACGATCGTGTTCGGCGGTGGGGCATCCACCAACACGGTGCGTCTGCGGGCGGAGCCCTCGACGGAAGATGCCGGCGTCTACACCACCACGTATTTGCCGCGCACCAGCGGCGGTTTTCGTGCGACCGCCTCCGTCACCAACGAAGTGGGCGCCGAGGTGGGCCGCGCGGAGGCCGGGTGGACGAGTGATCCGGCCTCCGATGAGTTCCGGTCGCTGGAGCCCAACGTGGCGTTGCTGGAGCACATTGCACAGAAGACCGGAGGCAGCGTGGTAGAGCCGGGGGATCTCAAGACCTGGGCGGCGGGGATGCCGCTGCGGGCGGCCCCGATCATGGAGACTTGGGCCTATCCGGTGTGGCACACCGCGCTGATGTTCGGATTCGCCCTGGCCTGTTTCGTGGCCGAGTGGGGGCTGCGCCGATGGAAGGGACTGCCATGAGCCAGGAGAATTCGTGTTGGAAAGGCCGGGTGTGGGGATGGGTCCTGGCTGGGCTGAGCCTCGTAGGGGCGGGCCTTGCGCAGGGGGCGTCGGGCGAGGCCCCGTCATCCGCCGAGACCGCGCGGGTGCTGCTGGTGCTCGGCGCGGGTGGGGAACCCGAATTCGCCACCAACTTCGTCGAGCAGGTCACGCGCTGGGAGGCGGCCTGTCGCCGGGCGGGAGTGCCCTGGACCCTGGTGGGGAGTGGCGAGACCAACGCGGGGGCCAGTGATTTGGATCGCGTGCAGGGATGGATCACCAACGGGGTGGCCGGAGGGACGGGGGAGTTGTGGCTGGTGTTGATCGGGCATGGCACCTACGACGGCAAGGAAGCGAAGTTCAATCTCCGAGGCGCGGACATGTCGGCGACGCAGTTGGCTGAGTGGCTGAAGCCGGTGGTGCGTCCGGTGGTCGTGCTGAATATGGCGTCGGCGAGCGGGCCGTTCCTGCCGGTGTTATCGGCCACCAACCGGGTGGTGATCACCGCGACCCGCAGTGGTAATGAGCAGAACTTCGCGCGGCTGGGTCAGTATCTGGCGGAGTCGATTTCGAATCCGGCGGCGGATCTGGACCAGGACGGACAGACTTCGTTGCTCGAGGCCTACCTGAGTGCGGCCGCGCGGGTGGCGGAGTTCTATCGCACCGAGGGCCGGCTCGCCACGGAGCATTCCCTGCTCGACGACAACGGCGATCGGCTGGGGACGCCGTCGGACTGGTTCCGTGGTTTGCGCCCGGTGAAGCGCGCGCGGGAAGGGGCGGGTGTGGACGGCCTGGCCGCGCATCAGCGCCATTTGGAGCGCAGCGCAGCGGAGGCGTCGCTGGATGCGCCGCGACGGGCGCGTCGGGACCAGTTGGAACGCGACCTGGAAGTGCTCCGGGGCCAGCGGGAGTCGCTGCCGGAGGACGAGTATTTCCAGCGCCTGGAGGCGGTGCTGGTGGAAATCGCGCGGTTGTATGCGCCGGCTCCCGCCGGCTGAGTGCGCGGAGGCATCGGTGCTGCCGCACTTCCGCTCCCGCTGGGGCTGCTCCCCGAGCGTTGTATGTCGGGGGGCGTGGCGCGATGGGAGGGGATGGGACGGCAGGAGGCTCTCAGTTCAACGCGCTGCTGAACCGGCGGTAGTAGGGCGCGGCGGCGGGATGGCGCACGCCGAGGTAGCGGAAGATCGCCTTGCCGCAGTCGGCGGCGAGGCCTTCGGCGTAGCGGGGTTTCCATTCCACCAGAGTGGTGAATCGGGCGAGGGCGTCCTCCCAGCGGCGCTCGCGAATGGCCTGGAGGGCTTCGGCGAGCTGCGGGGCATGCTCATCGGCCGGCAGCGAGGCGGGCTCGCGCAAGGCGGCGCTGGCGAGCAGTCCGAGGGCCTTGGCGTGAACGGATTCCTCGACGTGTTCCGGGATGGTCAGCAGCAGTTGCAGGGCCTGGGGGGTGTCCTCCCCGAGCAGGGTTTCCGCGAGCAGGAGTTTGGCGCCGGCGCGGTCGGGTTCCTCGGCGAGCGCCTCCTGGAGCAGGGTGCGGGCACCGGCCAGATCCCCGTTGTCGATGCATTCCGCGGCCCGTTCGAGGCGCTGGGATGCGGGGGTGGGCAGGTGACGTTCGAGCCAGCTGCGGATCTCCGCCTCGGGCAGGAAGCCGGCGAATTCGTCGACCACCTGGCCGTCGCGGAACAGTTTCACCGTGGGGATGCTCGCGATCTGGTAGGCGGCCGCGAGGCCCTGCTGGACCTCCGTGTTGATCTTGACCAGGTCCCACTGGCCCTGGGCGGAAGCGGCGAGTTGTTCGAGGACTGGGCCGAGCATGCGGCAGGGACCGCACCACGGGGCCCAGAAGTCGACCAGGACTGGCACCTCCCGGCTGCGCGCGATGACCTGGCGTTCGAAATCTTCGACCTCGTAACTCATGGTTGATCCTCGAAATCATGTTCCCAACGCGGATCCAGACCAAGGTCCTTGATCATCTGGAGATCCTCTTCGACGGGGCGGTTGAGCGTGGTGAGGTAGTTGCCGACCATCAGCGCGCTGGCGCCGGCGGCAAAGATCATGCTCTGCAGATCGCGGAGGCTTTGCGTGCGGCCGCCCGCGACCATGATCTCCTGGCGGGGCAGGAGCAAACGGAAGCAGGCGATCGTCTTGAGCACTTCCATGGGCGCGAGCGGTGCCAGCTTCTCGAACGGCGTGCCGGCGATGGGGTTGAGGATGTTGATGGGCACCACGCTGGCGCCCACTTCGCGCAGTTGCAGCGCGAGATCGCAGCGATCCTCGCGCGTCTCGCCCATGCCCAGGATCCCGCCGGAGCAGATGCGGATTCCCGCCTGGCGCAGGATCTGGATGGTCTGCACGCGATCCTCGTAGGTATGCGTGGAGCAGTGTTCCGGAAAGAAGCGCCGCGAGCTCTCCAGGTTGTGCCCGTAGCATTCCACGCCCGCGTCGCGCAGGCGGTGGGCGACGGCGGGGTTCTTGATGATGCCGAGGGAGACGTCGACGCGGACCTTGCCGGAGCTGCGCAACTCGCGCACGCGGTCACACACTTCGTCGAGCATGGGGCCTTCATTGAGGCCCTTCCAGGCGGCGACCAATCCCAGGGCCGTCACCTGGTTGCGCTCGGCTTCCTTCACGGCGTCGGCCGCGGGTTCCGGTTCCACGAAGCCGTATCGTGGGGACTCGGTCTGGTAGAAGGAGGACTGGGAGCAGAATTTGCAGTTCTCGGAGCAGCCTCCGGCCTTGGCGTTGACGATCGAGCACAGGTGCACGCGGTTGCCCTTGTGGTGCTCGCGCACGCGATTGGCCCAGGCCATCAGCTCGAAGATGTCGGCCGTGGATTCCAGGTGAAACAGGAACAGCGCGTCCTCGCGCTCGAGGCGGCCTCCTTCGAGGACCTGCCTCCCGAGGGCGCCGATGCGCTGAGAAAGAGTGGCGTCAAATACCTTCCCCATACGGGTTGACAGCCTAGGAAAGGAGCGATTCCGAGGGAAGCCAAAGGTTGATGTCCGGTGGAATCCGTCACGTGGGGGCCGGTGGGGACGCGGTGGGGGGGACGTCCGCCAGCGTTTGGCATCTTTTCGCGTGACAGGGTGGGAGCCCGGCCGCGGAATGGACCGTGTTCTGTGGCTTCGCTGAAGTATTCTTTCCGGCCCAAATTGCTGGAGACGCTGAAGGGCTATTCGCGTGGTGATTTTCTGCGCGACTTGAGCGCGGGCATCACGGTGGGCGTGGTGGCGTTGCCGTTGGCGCTGGCGTTTGGGATTTCCTCCGTCGCGGATCCGCGGGCGGGGCTTTACACCGCGGTGGTGGCGGGGTTTCTGATCTCCCTGCTGGGGGGCACGCGGGTCTGCGTGGGGGGGCCGACGGGTGCCTTCATCGGCATCGTGTACGGCGTTTATACGCAGTACGGCATGGCCAACCTGACCATCTGCACCCTGCTGGCGGGCATCATGCTGATCGGGATGGGGTGGGCGAAGCTGGGGGGGCTGATCAAATACATTCCCTATCCGGTGACGGGCGGGTTCACGGCGGGCATCGCGGTGATCATCCTGAGTTCTCAATTCCGCGATCTCCTGGGCATTCCGTTGGCGGAGGGGCAGAAGGTGCCGCCGGAGTTCGTGCACAAGTTGATTTTCCTGGGGAAGAACGCGGGCTCCATCCACGGGTTGAGCGTGCTGCTGGCGGCGGTGTCGATGGCCTTGATTTTCGCCTGGCCGGCGCGGTGGCAGCGGTATGTCCCGGGGAGCATTGCGGCGATGGTGTTGGGGACCGTGGCCGTGGTGGCGGGTGGATTGGACACGCGGTTCGGGGTGATGACGGTGGGCTCGGTGTTTGGGGAGATTCCCCAATCATTGCCTCCGTTGACCCTGCCGCAGGTGGACTGGATGAAGCTGCCGGAGCTCTTCCGCCCGGCCTTCACCATTGCCATGCTGGCGGCGATCGAGTCGCTGCTGTGCGCCGTGGTGGCGGACGGCATGATCGACGACCGGCACGATTCGAACCAGGAGCTGGTGGCGCAGGGCATTGCCAACGTGGGCTCCGCGCTGATGGGGGGCATCCCCGCGACGGGCGCCATCGCGCGCACTGCGACCAACGTGCGGAACGGGGCGCGCACGCCGGTGGCGGGGTTGATTCATGCGGTCGTGCTCTTGTTGATCATCCTGCTGGCGGCGCCGTTGGCGAAGGACATCCCCCTGGCGACGCTGGGCGCGGTGCTGGTGAACGTGTCCTTGCGCATGGGCGAGTGGCACAATTTTCGTCGTCTCACGAAGTGGCCGCTGGGGGATGCGGCGGTGTTTCTCCTGACCTTTGCGCTGACCGTGCTTTTCGATCTGACCTTCGCGGTGGAGGTCGGGTTGCTGATGGCCGCGGCGATGTTCATCCACCGGATTGCCTCGACCACGCAGTTGATCGCGGCGGACACGCGGGAGACCTCGGATTCGGCGCAGAACCGGGTGGAGGGCAAGGTCGTCCCGGAAGGCGTGGTGACCTTCCGCATGGTGGGGGCGTTCCTGTTTGGGGCGGCGGACAAGCTGGAGACCGCGCTGAAGCGGCTGAAGGAACGTCCGCGGGTGCTGATCCTGCGCATGCAGGACGTGCTGGCCATCGACGCCACGGGATTGAACGCGCTGGAGGAGATCGAGGAGAAGTGGCGCAGCTATGGCACGCGGCTGGTGGTGAGCGGAGCGCACACCCAACCGCTGATGGCCATGAGCCAGGCGGGATTGGTGGAGAAGTGGGGGGCGGAGAATTTCTGCGAGAATTTCGACGCCGCGCTGGAGCATGCCCGGGCGTTGCTGGCGAAGCCCGCGGTCAATCCTTGAGCCAGCCCGCCTCGCGCAGCAGTTCGCGCAGGGTGACCAGCGCGTTCCCCTCGAACCGATTGTTCACGTAGAGGTAGATGGAGCGCGGCAGGCCGGGGGTGCGGAGGACGACGCGGCGGATGTAGTTGGCGGCGGCGGCGCGGCCCTCCGGGTAGGCGTCACGGAGTTGGTTATACGGGGCGAACGCCTTCACCGCGTCTTCGTAGGCGCGTCCCGGGCGGAGCAGCAGGCGCGCCGCGCCATGCCCGGCGGCGGGTTGGGTCTCGGCGAGCCCGAACTGCTCGGCCAGTGCGGGCATGGCTTCCCAGCTGTTGAACACATGCGCCACCCCGTGCCGGGCCAACATGCCAAAATAGTCCGGGTGCAGGAAGGTGGGGTTCCGGATCTCGACGCCGTAGCGCCAGCCGGCCGGGAGTCGCGAGAGGAAGCCGTCCAGGGCCTCGACGAAATCGCGGCCGCGCGCGAAATCCGCGGGGTAGAAGCGCGAGAACTCGAAGATCAGGACGCCGATCTGGGAGCGGAACGGTTCGCAGGGTGCGAGGAAACCGGAGGTGAAGCGGTCGGCATCGAGAAAGTGCGGGTTGAGTTGGCCTGCGCGCGCGCCGAAGCGGGGGAGCTGCGGAAAGCGCCGGACCGTGATTTCGTCGGTGACCTTGAAGGTGAACTGGAAGTGTGCGGGCACCTGGGCGGCGAGTCCCTCGAGGAAGCGGGGTGTGGGAAACTGGTAATACGCGGCATCCACGCAGACGGTGGGGAAGACCTCGGCGTATTCGGCGAGGCAGAGCCGTTCGAAGCGCGTTTCGGCGAAGCGCCCGCGATAGACGTACCGGTCGCGGGTGTAGAGCTGATCGATCCACCCTGCGTACTTCCACGACGACGTGCCGAGGTAGAGGCCGAGGCCGGCGAGGTCGTGGAGTGCCTTCCGAAACGGTTCGCGCGGGAAGGGGTTGGGGAGCGGGGCGGCGTTCAGGGTTTCGCCTGTCCCTTGCGGAACAGGATCAGGTGTTGCCATGGGAGTTCGGTGTGGGTTTTGACCCATTCGAGACCGTGGAGCGCGGCCTCCTTGCGCACCTGGGCCTCGGTCATTTTGTGCAGCGGCTTGATGGGGACCGAGCGTTGTTCGCCGCGGAATTCGACGAAAGCCATGAGCCCGCCGGGGCGCAGGGCGGCGGTGAGGGCGGCGAGCATTTCGAACGGGTGATCGAACTCATGATAGACGTCGACCATGAGGATGAGGTCGAGCGTCTGGGCGGGGAGCCGCGGGTCGGTCACGGTGCCGAGGACGCCGACTACATTGGTGACCCCGCGTCGGGCCATGCGCGCCGCGAGCAGTTCCAGCATCTCCGGTTGGATTTCGACGGCGTGGACTTTTCCGGTGGGCCCGACTTTTTCGGCCATGCGCCAGGAATGGTAGCCCGTGCCTGCGCCGATATCGGCGACCTGCATTCCGGGTCGCAGGGCGAGCAGCGGATGGAGCAGGTCCGGGCGTTCCTCCTCGATTCGCTCCGGGCGTTCGAGCCAGTCCGCCGCCTGGTGTCCCATGACCCGTGCGATTTCGCGTCCGAGAAAGAAGCGTCCGGTGCCATCCGGAGTGGGGTCGCGTTGTTCGTAGTGGGGGGCGGGACTGGGGTCGGGGAGGAGGGAGGGGGAATTCGAGGGGGTGGCGGCAAAGGGGAGGGTCTCCACCAGGCCGAGCGCGAGGACGGCCATCGCGGCCAGGACGCGGAGGAGGAAACGGGCGGGCATGGGGGGAGCGTAGCGGGCGGAAGGCGGGCAGGCCATGGCGACGTGGAGGTGTGGGGGCATCGGAGGGGCGGGGGAAGGGGGGCAGCGGGTGCGGTTGTTGGCCGGGAGGTGGGGGTGAAGCCACACGAATCCGGGGTGAAAAGGGATATTCAGGGAACTTCGGCGACTGAGCTCTTGCGTTTTGGGGGACGGCCCTTTCAACTTTTTCTCAACAGTAGCGGGGTAACTGCCGGGGCGAGAAAGGAGAATTCGTGCGCCACGGCGGGAGGGGTGGCTTGTGCCTTAAGGGGCAAAGGGATGTGTTTTACGACAGGCCACCAAGGGGGCTCCGCGCACCGTGACCGACTCGAACTATGTCCAAGGGAGCTGGCAGGAGCAAAGGGGGGGGAGCCACCAAGCGAAGCCCGGGGGAGCGCGGCCGGGGCCGGAAGGCCGCGATGCCCATGGAGGCGAAAGTGGCGGAGGCGCCGAGCTTCATCGTGGGCATTGGGGCGTCGGCCGGCGGTCTGGAGGCATTGGAGCGGATGCTGAAGGGCATGCCGGTGGACACGGGGATGGCGTTTGTGATCATCCAGCATCTTTCGCCGCACTTTGAGAGCCTGATGAGCGAGTTGCTCGCGCGGCACACCAAGATGCCGATCATCCCGGTGATGGAGGCGACGCAGATCCGGGCGAACTCCATCTACCTGTTGCCGCCGCGCAAGGAGATGATCATGGCGGCGGGGCGGTTGGTGGTGCACGAGCGACCGACCACGCAGCAGTTGATCATGCCGATCAACGTGTTTTTCCGCTCGCTGGCGCGGGAGGCGAAGGATCGATCGATCGCCATCGTGCTCTCCGGCACGGGGACCGACGGCAGCGCGGGGTTGATGGACATCCACGACGTCAACGGGCTGGTGATCGTGCAGAGCGAGGAATCCGCAAAGTTCGATGGCATGCCGCGGAGTGCGATCGACACGGGGTTGGCCGACCTGGTGTTGGCGCCGGAGGAGATGCCGGGGGCGCTCAAGGACTACGCCCTCAGCCCGGAAGCGCCACTCTCGCGGACGAAGTACGGGCGCATCTCACCGGACGCGGCGACCGGGCTGCCGGCCATTCTGGACCGGTTGCGTGAGGTGTACGGCATCGACTTCACGTACTACAAGCCGGCCACCATTTCGCGGCGCATCGACCGCCGCATCTCGATGGTGAAGAGCTCGAGCTTCGGTGAGTACAGCCGGCAGGTGCTGGAGGAGCCCGCGGAGTTGGATGCATTGTACAAGGATCTGCTCATTGGCGTGACGCGGTTCTTCCGGGATCCCGAGGCCTTCGCCATCATCGCCGACCGCGTCCTCCCCTCGATCATCGAGTCCACCCCGTTGGATGATGAATTGCGCGTGTGGGTGGCGGGTTGCGCGACGGGGCAGGAGGCGTACTCGCTGGCCATGCTGCTGGTGGAGGCGCTCGAGCGGATGGGACGCCGCAACCAGGTGCGGATCTTTGCGTCGGACGCGCATCGGGAATCGCTGCAGATCGCGTCCGAGGGGTTGTACGACGAGCAGACCATGGAGGACGTCTCGCAGGAGCGGCGGGACCATTTCTTCCTGCGCGAGGGGAATCGCTATCGGGTGGCGCCGATGTTGCGGAAGATGCTGATCCTTTCGCCGCAGAACATTCTCAAGGATCCGCCGTTCACGCGCATGGATCTGGTGAGCTGCCGGAACCTGCTCATCTATTTCCAGGCCATGGCGCAGACCAAGGCGCTGGCCAGCCTGCATTTTGCGCTGAAGATCGGCGGCGCGCTGTTCCTGGGGCCGAGCGAGAGTTCGGGAGAGGTGGAGGACCAGTTCGAGATCACGGATCGCCAGTGGAAGATCTATCGGAAGGTGCGCGATTCGCGGCTGCCGCTCGAGTTGCGCATGAACTCCTCCCCGTCGATGGGGCGGGCCATGGCGCGTCCGATGATGCCGGGCGATCTGAGGCTGGCGCGGGCGTATGACGCGCTGCTGAGCCGGTACATACCTCCGGGCGTTCTGGTGAATGAGCGGCGCGAGGTGCTGCATGTGTTCAACGAGGCGGACCGCTATTTGCGGCCTCCGGTGGGGCGCATGAGCAACGACATCGTGAGCATGGTGCGGGGCGACTTGCGCATGGCGTTGTCGTCAGCCATCACCGCCGCGCTGAAGAAGGGGGAACGCGTGTCGTTCCGGGGGGTGCGCATCCGCGCCCTGGGAAGCGACCACGACGCGTTGCTGGGCATCACCGTGGATCCGTTGGCGGACAAGGCCACCAATTCGACGCATTTGTTCATCCTGTTCGAGGAAGAGACGCCGTTGCTGCCCAAGGTGCTGGAGCCGTCCGAGCAATTCCAGGCGGGGGAGGCATCCCAGGCGCGCATCCAGCAGCTGGAACTGGAGCTGCAGCAGACCAAGGAATCGCTGCAATCCACGGTGGAGGAGTTGGAGACCAGCAATGAGGAACTCCAGGCGAGCAACGAGGAGCTGCTGGCGGCCAACGAGGAACTGCAGAGCACGAACGAGGAGTTGCACTCCGTCAACGAAGAGCTCTACAGCGTCAATGCCGAGCACGAGCAGAAGATCAAGGAACTGATCGAGACCACCAACGACCTCAACAACCTGATGCGGTCGACGGAGATCGGCACCATCTTCCTCGATCGCAGCCATTGCGTGCGGCTGTTCACGCCCAAGGCATCGCAGATCTTCAACCTGCTGCCGCAGGACATCGGGCGCGACATCAAGCACATCACCTACCGCGTGCGCGGCGACGAGATCTTCGACGAGATCGAGGAGGTGTTCCGGAATCCGAAGACGCTGGAGAAGCGCGTCTTCACGCCGGACGGTCGCAGCTATTTGCGGCGCATGATGCCGTACCAGGATGAGGAACGTCGGATGGCGGGGTTGGTGATGACCTTCGTCGAGGTGACCGATCTCACGCGTGCCGAGGCCTCGTTGCGGGAACGCACGGTGGAGCTCGAGACTGCGATCGGGCAGTTGGGGGAGAGCGAGGAGACCTTCCGGACCCTGGTGGAAGGATCGCCGCAGTCGGTGATCATGGTGGATGCGGAAGGGAAGGTGGTGTTCATCAACTCCCAGACCGAGCGGCTTTTCGGGTACGCGCGCGCGGAGTTGGTGGGGCAGACGGTGGAATTGCTCGTGCCGGCGGCGGCGGGGGCGCGGCACATGGCATCCCGGATGGCGTACATGGAGGCGCCCGTGGCGCGCCCGATGAGCTCCGGTCGCGAGCTGATGGGCGTGCGCAAGGACGGGTTGGAGATTCCGGTGGAAATCGGGTTGAGCCCGCTGCGGTTGAAGGGGCGGGTGTTCATTCTGTGCACCATCATCGACATCCGCGGGCGGCGGGAGGCGGAGTTGGCGTTGCGCGAGAGCGAGGCGCGGTTCCGTGCGGTGACGGAAACGCTGCCGCAACTGGTGTGGACCAGTTTGCCCGACGGACAGTGTGATTATTTCGGTCCGCAATGGATCGCGTACACCGGCGTCTCGGGCGACGAGCAGCTGAAGAGCGGCTGGATGGCGCAGGTGCATGCCGACGATCACGGGAAGGCGGTGGGCGGATGGGCGGACGCGGTCTCGAACGGCAGTCCGTTCGATGTCGAGTTTCGACTTCGTCGCGGGGATGGCGCGTATCGGTGGTTCAAGACTCGTGCCGTGCCGTTGTATGGGGACGAGGGCCGGATCCTGAAGTGGTTTGGGACGAGCACCGACATTGACGATCTGCGCCGTGCGGAGGAGCAGGCCACGGCGTCGCTGCAGGAGAAGGAGACCCTGTTGAAGGAGATTCACCACCGGGTGAAGAACAACATGCAGCTCGTCTCGAGCCTCTTGCAGCTGCAGAGCGACTACATCACCAACCCCGAGGCGTTGAGTGTCTTTCGCGAGGGCCAGAACCGCGTGCGTTCGATGGCCCTGATCCATGAACGGCTTTACCGCGCAGGGAGTCTGTCCCAGATCGACCTGGCGGAGTATGTGCGCAGCCTGGTGAACATGCTCATGCCGGCCTATTCGGTGAACAAGGGGAAGGTGTCGGTGAACATCCGCGCGGCGCGGGTGGAGCTGGGGATCGACACGGCCGTGCCGTTGGGACTGATTTTGAACGAGCTGATCTCGAACGCGCTGAAGCACGCGTTTCCCGCGGACCGCGAGGGCAGCATCACCATTGACCTCGTGGCCGAGCCCGATTCCGAAGTGAGTTTGCTGGTGGGGGACGATGGCGTGGGGTTGCCGTCCGGCTTCGACTGGCAGAGTTGCACCTCCCTGGGTTTGCACCTGGTGAAGATCCTGGCCGGCCAGATCGACGGCCAGCTGGAGGTGCGTTCGGAGGGCGGGTTGAAGGTGAGTCTCCGATTTCGAGAGGCGAAGAAGCGCCGCGGGCCCTGAGCAGGGGCGGTGTGCGCGGCGTGAATGAACATAGGGAGGGGCGTGCGAGTTGTATGATGCCGCGCGCCGGCGACCAGGGGGTCGTGCAGGGAGGGCGCTTGTGTTTCCCGGCGCTGCATCGCTGGAAGGACAAGACACGTCATGAATACACAGCGGATCCTGATTGTGGAGGACGAGGCCATCATCGCGGCTGATTTGGACCGGCGGGTCCGGTCGCTCGGCTATGAGACGGTGGGGATCACCGATTCGGGGCATGGCGCCTGCGATCGTGCGGCGCGGCAGCGGCCCGATTTGATCCTGATGGACATCGTGTTGAAGGGGGAGATGGATGGGATCCAGGCCACGCGTTGGATTCGCGAGGAGCTGGATATTCCCGTGATTTACCTCACCTCGCACACGGACGCGACCACGGTGAACAAGGCCTGCGGGACCGAGCCGTTCGGGTACATCCTCAAGCCGATCGATGAGCGGGAGTTGCGGGTGGGGATCGAGTTGGCGCTGTGCCGCCACCGGTCGGAGCGCCGTCTGCGGCAGATGGAGCGCTGGATGACCACCACGCTGAACAGCATTGGCGACGGCGTGATCGCGGTGGACTCCGCCGAGCGCATCACGCTCATGAATCCGTTTGCCGAGCAGTTGACCGGATGGTCGGCCGCGGAGGGGAAGGGACGCCCATTGCAGGAGGTGTTCCGACTGCGTCACGCCGAGACCGGGGACGAAGTGGCGAGTCCGGCGACCAAGGCCATGGCGGGCGGGATGGTGGTGCGGTTTGACCGGCAGACCCTGCTGATGCCGCGGCGCGGCGCGGGGGTGCATGTGGATGACAGCGCGGCGCCGATTCGTGGGGACAAGGGGGAGGTGCGCGGCGCGGTGGTGGTGTTTCGCGATGCCACCGAGCGCATCCGGAATGAAGAGCAGTTGAGAAACCTGAATCTGTCGCTGGAACGGCTGGTGGCCTCGCGGACCCGGGAGCTGAGCCTGGCGGTGCGTGACCTGGAACATTTCACCGACTCGGTCTCGCATGATCTCCGCGGTCCCATCATGGCCGTGCAGGGGCTGGCTTCGATGCTGTCGGAACGGATGGAGGAGCATGCGGACGAGGAGGCGGAGGAGTTGGTGCGCGGGATACGCGATGGTGTGGGCCGGATGGAGCGGATGCTGGGTGCCTTTGAACGCCTGGCCCATGTGCAGCGCCGTGATTTGGAGACGGAGCCCATCGACATGAGGCAGCTGGTGGAGGAGTGCCTCAACGAGCTGACCCTGGACGGCCGGACTCCGGTTCTCCGGGTGGAGGTGGGGCCGCTACCGGCGGCTCATGGGGACGCCCAGCTGATCCGTCAGGTGTGGGTGAACCTGTTGTCCAACGCGATGAAGTACAGTCGTAAGGTGCGCGAACCGCGCCTGGAGATTCGCGCCAGTGCGGACGCCGACGACTTGGTGTTCTGGGTGCGCGACAACGGTGCGGGATTTGACATGCGCCAGGTGACGCGGTTGTTCGCGCCCTTCCAGCGCCTGCATTCGTCGCAGGAATTCGAGGGGCACGGCATTGGGTTGGCCACCGTCAAACGTGTGATCGAACGTCATGGTGGCCGCGTGTGGGCGGAGGGTGAGGTTGGGGTGGGGGCGACGTTCTATTTCACGTTGCCGAAGGATCCGCCGGTGTCCGCGGGCGAGGAGGTGGATCCCGGGGTTTCGATCTGATTGCGGGCCGGGGTTTGTTGGAGGCGGTGCAGGAGACGACGGAGTACGGCCACCTGGCGCGGGCGGGCTGAGTACAGATTGGTTTTTTGTCCCAGATCGGTGGCGAGATCGTAGAGTTCGCCTGGTTGGTCGTGAGGCGGGAAGCCCTGGTCGCGCTGGAACCAGTCCGGCACGGCGGTATGTGATCCGGAGCGGTGCTCGATGAGGAGCCAGCGGTCATGGCGAAGGGCATAGGCTCCGGCGATGGTGTTGTGGACCAGATTGCGTCGTGGGCCTCGTGGGGCTCCTTGGAGCACGGGAAGGAAGTTGAGGCTGTCCTGTCCGGCGCCCGGGGCGGGTCGTGCCCCGGTCACGGCGGCGAGCGTGGCGAGGAGATCCACCTGACTGATGAGCGTGGGAGTGACCCGGCCGGGCTTTACGACGCCGGGCCAACGGACCAGCAGCGGCACGCGATGTCCGCCTTCATAGAGATCGCGTTTGAGCCCGCGTAACGGCCCCATGCTGCGATGGCCATGGAGTCGGAAGCGATCGTACGCGTAGTGTTCGGGCCCGTTATCGGAACTGAAGAGGACCAGGGTGTCGCGGGCGAGTCCGGTGTCCTCCAGCGCTTGCAGGATGCGGCCGACCACGGCGTCGGTCTGGGTTACGAAATCGCCGTAAGCTCCCGCGCGGGAGGTGCCGGTGAACTCCGGGCTGGGGACGATGGGGGCGTGGGGGGAGTTAAAAGGGACGTAGAGGAAGAACGGGCCTGGCCGGTCTCGTTGCTCGTGGATCCAGCTCACCGTCCTGTCCGCGAGCCGCGGTACGACCTGATCGAAGGCCCAGCCCGGGGTCATGGGGCCGGGGCGCGTTTCCCAAGCCCCTTCGCGGGGGGATCCTTGGAGCTTGAGTGGGGTGGAAGGGAGGGTGAGAAGGCGATCGTTCTCGAACCAGGCGTAGGGCGGGAAGTTCGGGACATCATCGCCAAAGTAGTAGTCGAAGCCGTGTGATCTCGGCCCGCCGCTGAGAGGGCGATCCCACCGAAAAGAGTCTGAGGAAAGAGACTTCGGGGGAGACACCCCTGCCGCGGTGGCGGGTTCGGCGAGGTCGTGCCAATTCCAGCCCAGGTGCCATTTCCCGATGCAGGCGGTGCGATATCCCTGTGCGCGCAACATTTCGGCCAGGGTAAGTTCGGCGGGATCGAGCACGGGAAGTTCGAACGAGTTGACGATCCCGTGGAATTTGCGCCAGTGGTAGCGGCCGGTGAGCAGCGCGTAGCGGCTCGGGGTACAGATGCCCGATGAGCTGTGCGCATCGGTGAAACGGAGTCCCTCGGCGGCGAGACGGTCGAGGTGGGGCGTGGGGATCTTGGACTCAGGATTCTGGCAGCCGAGGTCCCCGTAGCCCAGGTCGTCGGCGTAGAGGATGAGGATGTTTGGCGAGCGGTGGGGGGCGGCGTGGGCGAGGCAGAGGGTCCCCAACAGGAAAGCGAGGGTCCGCGCCAGCGTGGTCATGTCTGAGAGTTAAGCGAAGGCCCGGGAAGCTCACGGCCTTTTTGGGAAGTGGGTCCGGCGAGAGATAGGGGGGTGGACCCAGGCCGCGGAGGGCGTGGGTTCGGGCTCGCGATCCTTGGTGGCCTGCCTAGGCTCGGTCCGTCCACACCGATGAATGATCCGGCACGAGCGGCAGACAGAGTCTCACCGAGTCCTGCGTTCCCAGATCAGGGAGAGGAACCGGGGCATCGTCGCATGCACTATGCGATGGAGGCGGCGCAGGACGGGATCTGGGATTGGGACATCGTTACCGGCGAGGTGTATTACAGTCCGCGCTGGGCGCGGCTCCTCGGGTACGAGCCGGAGGAGGTGCCCCAGCGGGTCGAGTTCTTCTTCCAGGTTTTGCACCCGGACGACATTGCGGTGGTGAAGCAGCGGGTGGAGGACCATCTGGCGGGTCGGACGGAGGTGAAGCAGGACGAGGTCCGGTTGCGGATGAAGTCAGGGGAGTATCGTTGGTTTTACGATCGGGGGAAGGTGGTGGTGCGCGACGAGGCAGGGACTCCGCTGCGGATGGTGGGCACCATCACCGACATCACGGCGCGCAAGGTCGTGGAGTCGGCCTTGAGAGTGAGCGACGCGGCGCTGAAGGCGATTTCCCAGGGGGTCCTGATCAC
>JADLFD010000086.1 GCA_020845805.1 Verrucomicrobiales bacterium
GCCCTGCGCAACCTCGACAACCAGGCAGGCAAGGTGGACGCCATCCGCGTCGCGTTCGAGAACGC
The DNA here is from genome assembly GCA_020845805.1 of Verrucomicrobiales bacterium. GTDB lineage: Bacteria > Verrucomicrobiota > Verrucomicrobiia > Limisphaerales > CAIMTB01 > CAIMTB01. The sequence goes on from JADLFD010000086.1 coordinate 66, forward strand.
ACGCGAGTGGGTCCAACGGGTCATGCTCGAACTCGGTGCCTCATGAACACACCCACCCCCCACACCGAGGCCACCGAAGGCCGCGCCCTACGACAGGATCCCTTCCAGGATCGCATGATCGCGCGGCTGCTTGCCGCACAAACCCCTTGGGGTCGCTTCCGCCTCGGACTCTATGTGCGCAGCAAGCGCATCGCCTGGAATGCCGTCGTCGGCAGCACGCTCTTCCTCAAACGTGCCCTGGATATCACCGTCAGCATCCTCGCCCTGCTCTTCCTCGCGCCCGTGCTCCTCGGCGTCGCCGCCCTCGTGAAGCTCGACCGCGGCCCCGTGTTCTTCCGGCAGACCCGCATCGGCCTCATGGGCCGCGAGTTCAAAATGCTGAAGTTCCGGTCCATGATCGTGGACGCTGATGCGCGCTGGAAGGATGTCCTCCCCAAGGACGAGAAGGCCAACGGCGTCACCGTCCTCATCCGGAACGATCCGCGCATCACGCGTATCGGTTCCATCCTGCGCAAGTCGTCCCTCGACGAACTGCCGCAACTCATCAACGTGCTTCGTGGCGACATGTCCCTCGTCGGTCCGCGTCCTCCCCTGCCTCGCGAAGTCGCCAAATACAGCCAGGCCGATCGGCGCCGGCTGCTGGTCAAACCGGGCATGACCTGCCTCTGGCAGATCGGCGAACGCGAGGGCCGCCTGCTCGAGGTCGGCCACCGCCATTCCATCGAATTCCCCGAGCAGGTCGAACTCGATGTGCGCTACATCGAAAGCCAATCGCTGCGCAAGGACCTCTGGATCCTCGTGAAGACCGTCCCCGCCATCCTCTTTGGTCGACTCGTCTGAACCATGAAAGCCCTCGTCATCTGTCCCTGCGCCGCCGAGAGACCTGAGGTCGCCTTCCTGGCCCGGACCCGCGCCCTGGCGCTCGCCCCGTTCCTCGGGCGGCCGCTGCTCGACCTGTGGATCGCGGAGCTCGCCTCGCGTGGTGCCACCGAGATCCGGGTGCTCGCCTCGGATCGTCCGGAGGAGATTCGACGCTACGTCGGCCGCGGCGAAGCCTGGGGCGTTTCCGTGGAAGTGCTTCCCGAGACCCGCGAACTCGCCCCCGACGCCGCCCGCGCCAAATACCAGACCGACGGCGCCTCCGGCTGGCTCCCCGCCCCCTTCGATGTCATCCGCATGGACGCCCTTCCCTGCGGACGAACTCTGTGGTCCAGCCCGGCCCATTGGTTCGCCGCGCTCTGCGAACTGATGCCCACCGCCGCGCATCACCGCGTTGGCTTCCGTGAATTCGCACCCGGCGTCTGGATCCATTGCCGTGCGCGCATCGCCCCCTCAGCCCGCCTCGACGCACCCTGCTGGATCGGCGCCCATGCCGCCGTCGGCGCTCGAGCGCATATCGGTCCCCGCACCATCATCGAGGACAGCGTTTTCGTGGATGACGGCGCCGAGATCTCCCACAGCTTTGTCGGCCAGGCCACCTACGTCGGCGCCATGACCGAATTGCGCGAGTCCCTCGCCTGGGGCCAGGGGCTCTACAAGTGGAGCACCGGCTCCTTCACCGAGATCAAGGACGACTTCCTCCTCGGCGAGCTCAGCCGGCACGCGGCGCTCAAACGAAGTTCCTCGGTCCTCGGACGCACCGTCGCCCTCCTCGCGCTCACCGCGCTGTCGCCGGTCGCCCTCTTCGCGCTGTGGCGCAAGGAGGCGGAAGCCCCGCTCTTCGCACGGCACACCGCCATCCGCGCGCCGGTGAGCGGCACCACCTTCACGGAGACCTGCGTCTACCACGAACTCAACGGCGTCTCCGGCCTCTGGCGACGCTGGCCGCAGCTCTGGAACATCGTGCGCGGCGATTTCGCCTGGGTCGGCAACCGACCGCTCACCCCCGAACAGGGAAAGGAGCTCTACACCGATTTCGAACGACTCTGGCTCGCCGTCGCTCCCGGACTGTTCTCCCTCGCCGATGCCGAGGGTTGCCCTGACCCGTTGAGCGACGAAGCCCGGGCCCACGCCAGCTTCTACGCCGTGAAACATGGTCTCAGTTCCGATTGGCAGATCGTCTCCCGCATCCTCGGTCTCGCCTGATTTCGCCACCTGTACTCCCGAAACCCACATCCCATGAACCTTGCTCCCGAAGCCACCATACTCCAGGTACGCGCGCCGGATGAACTGAACGCCTCCAACGCCGGCCCCTTCCGTGATCTGGTCCGAAACTCGCTCAAACCCGAACACCAGAAGATCGACCTCGACTTCTCGGCCACGCGCTTCGTCGACAGCTCGGGCCTCGGCGCCCTGATCTCCCTCCACAAAGCCATGGTCAGCCGCTCCGGCGGGGTCCGCGTCATGAACCCGACCCTGCAGGTCCAGCAGATCCTCGAACTCACCCGCATGCACCGCCTGTTCGAGATCATCCGCGCCTGACCCGATCCTGCCGCCGTTCACTGCCCCCTACCCGAGCGCCGTGTCCCTGGTCACCATCAGCCCTGGCCGGATCCTTCGCCTCACTTGCCCCTGCGATCTCGCCTCCGTTCGCGATGTCGCCCGCGAAATCCGCAGCTACCTCGAGCGCGAAGGTCTCAATGCCTTCGAGGTCAATGGCTGGGAACTCATCTGCACCGAGGCCGGCAATAACGCCGTCGAGTATGCCAGCGGCGCCGCCGCGGCCATCCCAGTCGAGTTCACCCTCGAAACCACCTCCACCACGGTCGAACTGCGCGTCATCGATCACACCCCCGGATTCGAGCTCCCTGACCAGTCCGTCCTCCCCGACCCCTTCGATGAAGGCGGGCGCGGTCTGTACCTGATGCGGACGCTCTCCGACTCGCTGAAATACCTGCGCGGCCCCGACGAGAACTGCCTCGTCGTCCGGCGCCAGCGTTCCGCCGATGGTCCCGGTGAATCCACCGCCGATATCACCGCCGAGCACGCCATGCTCCAGGCGACGCTGCACACCATGACCGAGGAGATCGCCACCTCCTACGAGATCCTTTCCGCTATCTTCCGCTTCACCGAAGAACTCAACCAGGGCGTCGGCGACACCGGCTTCATCGAGCGCTGGCTGTGTGAACTCGCGCAGATCACCGGCGCCGACTGGCACATCCTCCGCCTCGTCGATGCCACGGGACGCTGCCTCGCCGTCTCCCACACGTCCCATCCCACCGCCAATCTCGATCCCATCCACCTCGACACCCTCTCCACGTCCTGCTCAGTCGAGGTCAAGGCCGTCACCGGTCATCAGGATGTCTGGTTCGATGCCCAGGAACCGCCCTCCGCTCGCGATCCCCTGCGCTGCCTGGGCCCGGAACTCGCCGGCTTCGCGCACCCCCTCCTCGTCGCCGGAGAACTGGTCGGGATCCTCACCGTCGGACGCCACTCCCGCACCCACTCCTTCAATGCCGGCCAGGTCAACATCATCCATACTCTGACCGACTTCCTGGCCATCCAGATACGCAACGCGCAGTTCCAGGCGGAAAAGTTGCGGGCGCAGTTGATCGAGCGTGACTACGAGGTGGCCGCGCGCATCCAGCAGCAACTCCTGCCCAAGATTCATCCCTGCCGCGGGCGTTGGACCACGCTCGGCCTCTGCGAAAGCGCGCAGCGCGTCGGAGGCGACTTCTACGACATCATCGAGGTCGGTCGCAGCGGCCTCCTGCTCGCGGTCGCCGACGTCATGGGCAAGGGATTGCCCGCGGCGCTCTTCGCCACCGTGTTCCGCACCCTCCTCCATGCCAAACCCGATCTGGCACGAGTGCCCAGCGCCTTCATCGAGTGGCTCAACCAGAACCTGGTCGCCGAACTCGCCGGTCTGGAGATGATCATCACCGCCCAACTGGCCTACGTGAACTTCGACACGCGCGAACTCCGCGTCGCCGGAGCCGGCCACCCGCCGCTCCTCATCGCCGCGGCCGACGGCACGTTCCAGGAGGTCCTGAGTTCCGGTCCGCCCCTGGGCATCGACGACGCCCAAGCCTTCGACGAGGACCGCCGTTTCCTGCCCGAAGGGGCTCGCATCCTCCTCTACACCGACGGCATCACCGAGGCCACGGACGAGGCCGGGGTGCCCATTGGCACCGACCCGGTGATCGAGATCCTGAAGGAATCGGCGCGCCTCAACCTGAATGCTCAGGAAACGGTCGACCGCTTCGCCGCCCTGCCGCGCGGGACCACCACCACCCGCGCCGCCGACGACCGCACCCTGCTCCTGCTTTCCGAAGACACGGCGCTCATGCCGGAGGCCTGCGCCGCTCCCAACTCAAGGACGTTATGCCCAGCCGTATCCTGATCGTGGATGACGAACCCCACATGCTCCGACTCACCGAGCTCAGCCTGAAGAAAGGGGGATTCGACCTGCTTATCGGTCGCAACGGGCACCAAGCCATCGATCTCGCGCGCAAGAACCGCCCGGATCTCATCGTGATGGATGTGCTCATGCCGGAGATGGACGGACTCACCGCCCTGCGCGCACTCAAACAGGCGCCCGATACCGCCGACATCCCAGTGATCATGCTCACCGCGCGCGGACACGTCATGACGCGCCAGGAGGCCGAAGATTCCGGAGCCGCACTCTTCCTCACCAAGCCGTTCAGTCCCACCAACCTGCTCCGCGAGGCGGAGCGGCTCATCGCCGCGCGCCTGGCCCTCGCTCCTCCGCAGGAATAAACCGGCCACGCCGGTCGATGGACTCTATGGACTCAATGGACTCAATGGCTCCTGCGCCTCGACCACGCCCATCGAGTCCATAAGGTCCATAAGGTCCATCCAGTCCATCCCGTCCATCCAGTCCATCCCGTCCATCCAGTCCATCCCCCGTCCATGAAAAAGCCCGGGACCCTGGGGCCCCGGGCTTCCTCAAGCTGTCCAAGTCCAAGACCGCGCTCAGCTCACCGCCGCCATCTCCTCGTTGGAGACGGCGTTGATGATCTTATAGTGCTCCGCGTGCATCCCTGGATCCGGACGGAACGAGATGCGCCCGAAGAACTTCTTCTCGAGCTCGATGATGAACTTCTCGTCCTCGCGACGCATGCGCTCGTAGATCGCCGGGTGCACCACGATGCGCAACTGGAAGTCTGACTCGTCCCGCGGACGACGCTTGAGCAGTTCCACCAGCTTACGCTGGATCTCCACGCTCATGGTTTCGACGCTCTTCACGCGGCCGCGGCCACGGCAGTACGGGCAGTCGTCGTACACGGACGACTGCACGCTCTCCGTCTGACGCTGGCGTGTCATCTCCAGCAGGCCCAACGGGGAGATGGGTAGCAGGTGCGTCTTCGCCTTGTCCCGACGCAGGCCGTCACGCAGCCGGTTGAACACCGACCGCTGATCCTTGGGATGCCGCATGTCGATGAAATCGAGGATGATCAACCCGCCAATGTTGCGCAGACGCAACTGACGCGCGATCTCATCCGCCGCCTCCAGGTTCACCTGGAGAATCGTGGAATCGAGGTCCTTGCCCGACTTGTGCTTGCCGGTGTTCACGTCGATGGCCACCAGCGCCTCGGTCTCGTCGATCACGATGTACCCGCCGCTCTTGAGATGCACCGTGCGCTGCATGGTGGTCTCCAACTGCTTCGAGATGTTGAACCGGTCGAAGATCGGCTGCGGTTCATTGTAAAACTTCACCTTGCTCACCGAACGCCGTGAGATCTTGCCGATCATCTCCTTGATGCGTTCGCACTGGCGATTGTCGTCCACCAGAATGCGGTCGACGTCCTCGGTCAGGAAGTCGCGCACCGTGCGCGCCACCAGATCCGGCTCCTCGAACACGCAGGTGGCAGCGGACTGCTTCTGGATGCGATCCTGGATCGAACGCCACTCCTCCAGCAGCAATGCCAGGTCACGCACGAAATAGCGCGCCTGCTTGCCCTCGCCCGCGGTGCGCATGACCACGCCCATGCCGTCCGGGATGGACAACTCGCGCAGGATGCGCTTGAGCCGCGACCGCTCCTCCTGGCTCTCGATCTTGCGCGAAATGCCGCTCTGATCGGAATTGGGCAGCAGCACCAGGTAGCGGCCGGGCAGCGACAGATTCGTGGTGATGCGCGGGCCCTTGGTCCCGATCGGGCCCTTGGTCACCTGCACGATGATCTCAGAGCCGGCCGGGTACAGCCGGGGCACATCCTTCTGCGTGATCTTCGGGCGGTCGCGGCGGCGGCCCTCGCGTTCCACGATCTCGACGTTGCTGTCGAACTGGCTGGGCACGATGTCCCAGTAGTGCAAGAACGCGTTGCGCTCGAACCCAATGTCCACGAAGGCCGCCTTCAGGCCGTCCTCGAGATTGCGGACGCGGCCCTTGAAGATCGAACCCACCAGACGCTCCTCGTTGGTGCGTTCGATGTTGAATTCGTCCAACCGCCCTTCCAGGAGCACCGCCACGCGCAGTTCGAGGGACTCCGCATTGATGATGATCTCTTTGCCACTGGGCTTTTTCGGACGCAACAGCCGCGTCACCTTCTCCACCATGCGCCGCGCTGCGGACTTGATGGATTCGATCAGGCTCTGGGGCTTCTCCGGAACGTCGGATTTCTCCGACGGCTCAGCCTCGGACTCGGTGAACGGCGCCGCCGGCTCCTGTCCGCCAGCCACGGCCTCACCGGCCTTTTCCGCTCCAGCCTCGGTACCGGGGGCGGGCGCTCCCAGCGCCTTCGACTCCGATTCCTCAATTTCGGACTCGTGCCTTCGCGTATTGAACACGCTCTCGGTCTCGCCCGACTGCGCCGCCGCCCGCGCCTCCTGGGAGGCGCGCTCCATCTTGGGTGAATTCGGATGGGATTGTATCCCACCGTCGGGGCGGAAGCGCATGCTTCCACGCCGACGGCCCGAGTATCTTCGGTCGCTCATAGGTTGTTAGTAGGATCTGCGATAGATGTGGACATTCTGGAGGAGGCCCACGGCGAGCACGGCACAGACCGCCGCCGAGCCGCCATAACTGAGTAGCGGCAAGGGGATGCCTGTCACGGGCACCAATCCAATGTTCATTCCAACGTTGATGAAGACGTGGGCAAACCAAAGGGTCACCACGCCCGTGGCCAATAGTCGTCCAAGGCGGTCGCGCGCCTCGCCGGCGATTTTCAACCCACTGAAAAGCACCATCGTGTATAGGCCGACCACGAAGATGCTCCCCACAAAGCCCATCTCCTCCGCGATCACGGAGAAGATGAAGTCGTTGTGAGCCCCCAAGCGGGGGAGGTATCCCAGGGCATTCTGCGTCCCTTGACGCCAGCCCTTGCCTGTCAGCCCGCCGGAGCCGACAGAAATCAATGCCTGCTGCACGTTCCAACCCTTCTGACGCTGCAGCTCGCGGTAGTACGCCCGTTGCTCGGGCGTCGCGTTCTTGGGTTCAAAACCCTTGCCGAAATACACCATCAACCGATGGCGCTGGTAGTCGCGCAACTTCAGGATCTGCCACTTCTCCGAGGCGAACAGCACGTCCGCCACCAGGATCCCCGCCAGCACCGCGCCCACTCCCACGATCCGCGCCAGAATCCGCACCGGGACCCCCGCGACGAACATCATCGCCAGCATGGTCGGGATCAGCACGATCGCCGATCCGAGGTCCGGCTCCTTCAGCACTAGCGCGAAGGGCAACAGCACCAGCCCCAGCGTCTTGAACACCACGTTGGTCAGACGCAATTCCTCGATGGGACGGCTCAGGAACTGGCCCAGCGCCAGGATCACCGCCAATTTGGCAAACTCCGAGGGCTGCAGCTGAAAGGGTCCCAGGTCGATCCAGCGTCGCGCTCCGTTCCGGTCCACCCCAATCACCATGACCAGAACCAGCATCACGATCGCCCCCCAGTATCCCACCCAGGCCCAGCGCGCGAGAATGTGGTAGTCCACCACGCACAACGCCACCGCCGCCGACACCCCCACCACAAACCAGATCCCCTGCTTCCAGGTGGTCGCGGAGTCCCCCAGCGTTGAGCTGTACACAAACGCGAGACTCACCAGCATCAGCGCCACCATCGGCACCAGCAGCGGCCACGC
>JADLFD010000087.1 GCA_020845805.1 Verrucomicrobiales bacterium
ATCCCGACGACCTCATGCCGCCCCGCGACAGCGGCAAACACCTCACCCCCGCCGAAGTCACTCGTGTCCGTGACTGGATCGCCGCCGGCGCTCCCTTCTCCCGCCATTGGTCCTACGAACCCCCAGTACGTGCCACGCCCCCGAGCACCACGCATCCCTCCTGGGCACGACATGACCTCGACCGTTTCGTGCTCGCGCGGCTCGAACGCGAAGGGCTCTCCCCCCAGCCCGAAGCCGATCGCCGCACCCTCGCACGACGGGTGGCGCTCGATCTCACCGGGCTCCCGCCTTCGCCCGCGGAACTTCAGGCCTTCCTCGCCGATACGCGCGCCGAAGCCTACGAGCACTTCGTCGACATGCTCCTGGCCAAGGAGTCCTTTGGAGAACACTGGGCCCGCCTCTGGCTCGACCTTGCGCGTTACGCGGATTCCGCCGGCTATGCCGACGATCCGCCGCGCACGATCTGGCCCTACCGCGACTACGTGATCCGCGCGTTCAACCGGAACCTCCCCTTCGACCAGTTCACGGTGGAGCAGTTCGCTGGCGACCTCCTCGAACACCCCACCGAGGAACAACTCAAGGCCACCGCCTTCCATCGCAACACGATGACCAACAGCGAAGGCGGCACGAGCGACGAGGAATTCCGCAACGTCGCCATCGTCGATCGCGTGAACACCACCTTCGCCGTCTGGATGGGCACCTCCATGGCCTGTGCCCAGTGCCATACGCACAAATACGATCCCATCACGCAGCACGAATACTTCCAGGCTTTCGCCTTCCTCAACCAGACCGCGGACGCCGATCGGCCCGACGAATCCCCGATCCTGGAGTTCTATGCGGAGGATGTCCGCCGACAGCACGAGGCGCTCGGAGCCGAGTTCGCTGCGCTCGAACAGAGCCTAGCCCGGCGAAACCCCGACTTTACCCGCGCCGCCGCCGCCTGGGCGCGCCTCGCCCCCGCCCATCTCCCCTGGCTTTCCCTCCGTCCCTACGGCCTGCGCGCCGAATCCAGCGCCCAACTCCGCCTCCTCGAGGACCAAAGCGTCCTGGTCCAGCGCGCCGCCACCAATGTCACTCAGGATACCTACACGCTCGAAGTTCCCTTCGATCAGGCCACCATCCTCACCGCGCTGCGCCTTGAGGCGCTCGCCCATGCGACGTTGGAAGGCGGCGGACCCGGCATCGCCGGCGGCTTTACCGTGCGCCAGGTAAAAGCCTCCCTCCTCCCGGTCCCCAACCAAGCCGGTCCCGAAATACGCTTCCTGCGCCTGGAACTCCCCCGGAAAGCCGTCCTCGCCCTGGGTGAAGTCGCCGTCTACAGCAACGGCGACAACATCGCGCACACCGGCATCGCCCGCCAAAGCAGCGTCGAAGGTCGGGCCGGACCCGAGGCCGCCCTCGACGGGCGCACTCAGCCCGCCCCGGGAGCCCCCGGCTTTGCGCGCACCACGCTCGAATCGCAGCCCTGGTGGGAACTCGACCTCGGCACCCCTCTCCCCGTCGAACGCATTGTCCTATCGGGTGCCCCCTCCTCCGAACCCTCCCTCGATGGCCTGCGTATCCTCGCCCTCGATAGCCAACGCCACCTAGTCTGGAGCAAATCCGGTTCCTTCCCCAAGCCCGGCGCCCATGCCACGAATGATCTGACCGGGCCACGCGAGTTGGAGTTCGCCACCGCCGTCGCCACCACCAACGCCCCCTCCCACGACGAAGCCTTCGTCGCCACAGATTCGCCCCGCCCCACCGCCATCCACCCGCGACTCGGCAAACCGCGCGAACGCGGTTGGGCCGTCGCCCGTGGCAGCGGTGATCAGTCCCTGACACTCCTGCTCGCGGGTCCCACCGACGTCCCACGTGGCGCCACCCTCAAGCTCACCGTTCAGCAGCAGGCCACGGCGGAGAACCAGACGCTCGGACGCCTCCGTCTCGCCGCCACCGGCGATCCGCGCGCCGCGGATCACGTCGATACCCCTGCCCCCGTGCTCGCCGCGCTGCGCGTTCCCAAGTCCCGGCGCTCCGCGGCCGAACGCTCCCTGCTGGTGAATCATTTCGTGCGCCATCTGGCCCCCACATTCCAGTCCGAGCGCACCCGACTCGCCACTCTCGAAGCCGAACGCGCCGCGCTCAAGGCACTCACCGTCCCGGTCCTGCGCGAAATGCCCCCTCAGCAACGGCGCACCACCAAGGTCCAGCTCCGTGGCAACTACCTCATCACCGGCGATGAAGTGACCGAGGGGGTTCCCGCCGCCTGGCATCCGCTCCCGCCCCAGGCCCCCCGCAACCGCCTCACCTTCGCGCGCTGGCTGGTCTCCCGCGACAACCCACTCACCGCCCGAGTGGTCGTCAACCGCTATTGGGAACAACTCTTCGGCGAGGGAATCGTGCGCACTAGCGAGGAGTTCGGCTCCCAAGGCGAACCTCCCACCCACCCCGAACTGCTCGACTGGCTGGCCGTCGAGTTCATGGAGCGCGGCTGGGATAACAAGGCCCTCCTCCGGTTGCTCGTCACCAGCGCCGCCTATCGCCAGTCGTCGCGCGTCACACCGGCCGCTTTGGAGAAGGATCCGGACAACCGCCTCGTCTCCCGCGGGCCCCGGTTCCGCCTGAGCGCGGAGATGGTGCGTGACCACGCACTCGCCGCCGCCGGATTGCTCAGCGCCAAGCTCTACGGTCCCTCGGTGCGCCCACCACGGCCCAGCCTCGATCTCCGCGCCGCGTTCGGCGGCAACCTCGACTGGCAGACCAGCGCCGGCGAGGACCGCTTCCGCCGCGGTCTTTACACCGAGTGGCGCCGCACCAGCCCTTACCCTTCCATGGCCACCTTCGATGCCCCCAGCCGCGAGATCTGCACGCTCCGTCGCAACCGCTCCAATACCCCCCTCCAGGCCCTCGTCACCCTTAATGACCCCGTCTACCTCGAAGCCGCTCAGGCGCTCGCTCGAGGCATGATCGAGTCGGGCCCCACTCTCGAGTCCAGGGCGCGCCACGGCTTCGAACGCACCCTCTGCCGCCTTCCCTCCGACGCCGAACTGGCCGAGATCACCCAACTCGTCACGGACACCCACGCCGCTTTCGAAAAGGACGCCAGCCGCGCGCGCGCCTTCGCCGCCCTCCCCGCGCCGCCAGAATCCAGCACGTCCCCGCCCCCCGCACCTGCACCCACACCTGCACCTGCAAGTGCTTCCTCAGTCGCACCCGCGGAACTCGCCGCCTGGACCGCCGTCGCCAATGTGCTGCTGAACCTCGACGAAACCCTCATGAAGCGCTGAGCCATGAATCCCCACCTGCAGCACCTCCAAGCCCTCACGCGCCGCCAGTTCCTCCGCTCCGGCGCCCAGCTCAGTCTCGGCGCCATCGCCCTTCAGTCCCTCCTCAAACCCGACGCCGCCCACGCTTCCACGCCAGTCCTCGACCCGCTCGCACCGCAACCGCCCCACTTCGCGCCCCGGGCCAAACGCGTCATCTACCTGCACATGTCCGGTGGGCCGCCGCACCTCGACCTCTTCGATTACAAACCGGAACTCGTGAAGCGCGACGGTCAGCCGTGCCCGGACGATTTCACCAAGGGCCGCCGCTTCGCCTTCACCAGTGGCACGCCCAAACTGATGGGCACGCCGCGCTCCTTCTCCCAGCACGGCCAGTCCGGGATCTGGATGTCCGACGCCATCCCCAACTTCCACCGCGTCGCCGATGAACTCTGCGTGATCCGGTCGATGAACACCGACCAGTTCAACCATGCTCCCGCGGAACTCCTGCTCTACACCGGCTCCCCCCGCCAGGGCCGCCCCAGCATGGGCTCCTGGATCACCTACGGCCTCGGCTCGGAAAACCACGACCTCCCCGGCTTCGTCGTCCTCATCTCCAACGGCGTCCAACCCAGCGGCGGTCAGAACTGCTGGGCCACCGGATTCCTCCCCTCGGTCTTCCAAGGTGTGCAGTGCCGCTCCAAAGGGGACCCGGTCCTCTACGTGTCCGATCCGCCTGGCATGGACCGCGCCTTGCGCCGGCGCACGCTGGATTCCCTCCAGCGGCTCAATGCCCTCCAGCACCAGGAACTCGGCCATCCCGAAACCACCACGCGCATCGCGCAATACGAACTCGCCTATCGCATGCAGGCCAGCGTGCCCGAGGTCATGGACATCTCGCGCGAACCCGCCGCGCTGATCCAGAAGTATGGCGCCAAACCAGGCGAGGCCTCCTTCGCCAATAACTGTCTCCTCGCCCGGCGCCTGGTCGAACAAGGCGTCCGCTTCGTCCAACTCTTCGACTGGGGCTGGGACTTCCATGGCACCGGCCCCAGCGAAGACATCCGTGACGGGCTCACGCAGAAGATGCGGGCCACCGACACCCCCGTCGCCGCCCTCATCGAAGACCTGCGCGACCGCGGACTGCTCGACGAAACGCTCGTGATCTGGGGCGGTGAGTTCGGTCGCACCCCCTTCCGGGAAGGGCGCACCGCCGGAGGCACCAACCTAGGCCGCGATCACTATCCCGATTGCTACTCCCTGGTCCTCGCCGGCGGCGGTATCAAACGCGGCTTCAGCTACGGCGAAACCGATGAACTCGGCTTCGGCATCGTGGAAAACAAGGTCCACGTGCACGATCTCCAGGCCACCCTGCTGCACCTCCTTGGACTCGACCACAAACGACTCACCCACCGCTTCCAGGGCCGCGACTACCGCCTCACCGATGTCCACGGTGACGTGGTCCAAAGCCTCCTGGCCTGAGCCCGATCCCGCGCCCCATGCCCCTGCTCGAGATCCGCGACCTGTGCCTCGATCTCCATGGCACCCGCGTCGTGGACGGTCTGTCGCTGACGCTCGAACCGGGTCAATCCCTCTGCCTCGTCGGGGAAAGCGGCTGTGGGAAAAGTGTCACCGCCCTCAGCCTCGCACGACTCCTCGACTCGCCCCCTGCCTCCTACCCACGCGGTGAGATCCACCTCGCCGGTCAGAACGTCCTCCAGCTCGACTCCCGCGCTCTGCGCCAGCTCCGCGGCGCCGTGGTCAGCTACGTCTTCCAGGAACCCGGCGCGTCCCTCAACCCCATCCTCCGGGTGGGTTCTCAGATCCGGGAAGCCCTCCAGATCCACCGTCCCGAGGCTGCCAACGACGACGAGGTGCTGCGCCTCCTGCGCCTGGTGGGGATCCCCGCGCCCGAGATGCGCGCGCGCGACTACCCCCACCAACTCTCCGGGGGCATGCAACAGCGCCTCGCCCTCGCCCTCGCTCTGGCCACTCGCCCCCAACTCCTCGTCGCCGACGAACCCACCACCGCCCTCGACGTCACCATCCAGGCCCAGATCATCGACCTCCTGCGCCGCCTGCAACGCGAGCTGGGCATGGCCATTCTGCTCATCACCCACAACCTCGGCCTGGTCGCCGATGTCGCCGATCACGTGGCCGTGATGTACGCCGGCGAGATCGTTGAAACCGGCCCCCCCGATTCCCTCCTCCACGATCCGTCCCACCCCTACACCCGCGCGTTGCTCGCTTCCGTCCCCGACCTGCACACCCCAGTGACCCGGCTGCTCAACATCCCTGGTGCAGTCCCCACGCCAGGCCAATGGCCACCAGGATGTCGCTTCGCGCCGCGTTGCCCGATCTCCCGCCCCAGTTGCACGCAAGTTCATCCGCAACTGCTTCCGGATCCCCACGCCTCTCCACCCGGACGACTCACACGCTGCCCCTGGACCTCCCCCTCCACCGCCGTGCCCGGCTAGCGTTCCCCCCCCGCGCCATGCCCCTCCTCGAGGTCGAGCAACTCAAAGTCCATTACCCGCTCCGCCGCGGCCTGCTCGGTCGCGTGGTCGGCACCGTCAAAGCCGTCGACGGCGTCGATCTCACCGTCAATGCCGCCGAAACCGTGGGTCTCGTCGGGGAAAGCGGCTGCGGCAAATCCACTCTCGGCCGCGCCATCCTGCGCCTCACGCCCCCAACCTCCGGCCGCGTCCGCTTCGAACAGGAGGACCTGCTCGCCCTCTCCGGACGCGACCTCCGCGCGCGACGCCGCCGGATCCAGATGATCTTCCAGGACCCGTTCGGCTCCCTGGACCCTCGGCTCACCGCGGGAGATAGCATCGGAGAAGCGCTGGAGATCCACCGTCTCACTCCCCACCGCACCGCGCGCTCCACCCGCATCGCCGCCCTCCTCGAGTCGGTGGGACTCACCGCCGCCCACGCCCAGCGCTATCCCCAGGAGCTCAGCGGTGGCCAACGCCAACGCATCGGTATCGCGCGCGCCCTCGCCGTCGAACCTCGACTCATGGTCTGCGACGAACCCGTGAGCGCACTCGACGTCAGCGTGCAGGCTCAAGTGGTTAACCTGCTCCAGGACCTCCAGCGCTCCCACGGCATCGCTTACCTGTTCATCTCCCACGACCTCGCTGTGGTACGCCACCTCTGCCAGCGCGTGGCCGTCATGTACCTCGGGCGCATCGTGGAAACCGGGCCCACCGCAGAAATCTGCACGGCCCCGCGCCACCCTTACACCCAGGCGCTCCTCGCCGCGGTGCCCTCCCTCGACCCGTCTCGACGCCTGCGCCGTCTCCTGCTCCCCGGGGAAATGCCGTCCCCCATCCATCCCCCGACGGGCTGCCCCTTCCACCCCCGTTGCCCAGTCGCCGAGGCTCGCTGCCGCACCGAGACACCGCTCCTGCGCACCTCCACCGACGCCTCGCACCGCGTCGCCTGTCATCTGGTTCCTTCACCGTGACGGGCTCTCAGAACCAGTTGAACTCGTGCCGGTTCACATAATAGAGGCACCCCAGAATCCGCGCCGACACACAGCTGACATACAGACTCACAAACCCCGCGATGAACGCGGGCACGAAAGGGATCCCGGTAAGCTCCAGGGCGAACCGAAACAGTCCCGAGGCGAACAGCAACCCAAGCAGGATGCCGCAGGTGAGCAGGTACTGCCCCGGGATCCGTGCGATGCTCGAGAACACCGTGACCGGGTTCAGAGCCCCAAGACTCTCCGCACACGCCACCGCCAGCAGAATCATGGGAAGGGCCATGAAGCCCAGTAACATCAGCGCAAATCCCGGCAGCACGAAACCCGATCGCTGCAGCACCACCCCCGGCCCCAACGCCAGCAGGAAGACCATCGTGAACCGGAAGAACGGCATGAAAATCTCATCCCAGAATGTCGAAACCTCCGGCCAGTCCGGCATGGTCTCTTCGCCGCTCGCCGAGGTCTGGATGATCCCCTGCAGACAGGCGAAGAAATAGCCGGTGACCGCCACGGTGAGGATCAGATAACTGACAATGAACATGGGTGGCATCATGCGCGACTGAGTCACGACGTACTCGATCAGATCGCGCCCGCCATTCAGAACTCCAAACACAATGCCCGCCAGCACCAGCAGCAGCCGCCCGTCCCCGCGCAATGGATACCGGAAGGCATCCTGAACCAACTGACCAAATGTCAGGCTCTGTCGCGCGCGCTCCTGCTCATACGCCGCTATCGGAACACAGAATCCCCCGCACCGCGTGCAACCATAGACGTCCCGGCTGCCCGCGAGATAGCGCTTGGTCTCCGCCTTGGCGAAGAGTCCGCCACACTTCTGACATACCAACTCCGGTGCCGGACCAGCCCCTGAATCCGCCGCCGCCGCGGACTCTGCCGGAGGCACCTGCCCCGACCCCGCGGTCCGCTCCTCGCCTGCGGCCGTGTTCCCAGGCCGCTCCACCGTCACCGCAGCCGACACGCGCAACCGAGGCGCCGCCACGGCCACCCGGACCGGCGCTGCAGGAGAGGCCCCGACTTCCACCCTCCCAGGTGCCACCGGCCCCGAGCCCAATTCAATACCCACCTGGATGTTCCCCAGTCGGAACACCTGCCCCGCCTGAACCTCCGCCAACGTCACGCGCTGCCCATCCACAAACGTCCCGTTGGTGGACCCGGCATCCCGCACCACCCAATGCCCCTCGTGCGCTTCGATCTCCGCATGCGTCCCTGAGACCGAAGGATCCGAAATCACCACCTCGTTCTGATCCGATCTTCCGATCCGGCACACACCCGACCCCAAAGAAAAACTCCCGACGACCTCCCCACTCTCAGTAAGGATCACCAGCCGGGGCCGAGAGTGGTCTTGGATATCCATGGGTTGCTGTCTTCGTAGACTGACTCGGTCGCGACCTTCAATCAAACAACTAGGGACACACCCGCGCGTCGAATTGCCTGGGGAGGATCTCCCCTCGAGATAGAGGCCGGAACGCGAGGCGCCAGGAAAGCAGCCACCCCGCCCTTGAAATAGTCATCCGTGTGGATCACAACCCCGTGAGACATGGCTGAACCCCTTCCCGAATCCGTGATTTTGGGCAGCGTCCAGACCCACGAGTCAGGCGATAGCGAGTGGACAGCCGAACTCTCCCTGTCCCACACCGCGGTGGTGGCGCTCACCTCGGCCGGGGAATTCGCCATTCCGCTCAAACGCCTGCAAATCGACCGCCTCGTGGACGGCGCGCTGCTCCTCTCCGACCCAGAGCACGAGGACTGGACCATCACCGTCCGAGATACCCGACTCCTCGAGCACCCGGTCCTGAATCGGGTGCCGCATCTCTCCCTCCAGATCCGACGCCTGAAAGAGAGTGCCACCGCACGACGATCACGGCGCCTGGCCCTGGTGTTCCTGGCTCTCTTCGCGGTCGCCATCGCCACGCTCTTCGCCATCGCCCCCGCCCTGGTCCGGTTCGCCGTGGCCCGCATTCCCTATGAGGTGGAATCCGCCCTGGGCAAGGAAACCGCGCGGGAACTCACCAACCTCGTCACCGTGATCAACCACGACGAACTGGCATCGAGACTCGGCGCCGTCACGAACCGGATGGCCGACCAACTCCGCCTCCTCCGACCGCGCTGCGAGTTCGCCATCCTGGACACGCTGGAGGTCAACGCGCTGGCCCTCCCGGGCGGCCGCGTTTTCGTCACCCGCGGTTTGTTGCGCGCCGTCCGCAATGGCGAGGAACTCGCCGG
>JADLFD010000088.1 GCA_020845805.1 Verrucomicrobiales bacterium
GAATTGCAGACCAACGAGGGCTGGACCTATGAGGTCGAATCCACAGCGGACGTCACGTCCGCGGATTGGATCAAGCTCGTTTCCTTCCCGGGAACGGGGCGCAAGCAATCGTTATCGACCGACACGAGGAACGCGTTGAGCCAGTTCTTTCGAGTGCGCGCCAGACGGTGATCTCCCGGGTCCGCCGGGAGACCCTTGGAATCAGAACTGGCGGGAAGGAGACGACGACCGGCCCTACGCCGCCGGCGGATCGCGGCGGATCTTGGCGAGCACCTCGTCCCGCTGGGACGTGTCACCGGAACCGCACCCGCCCCCGGACGCCGCGCTCGCTCCGTCGCTCGGCAGGTCGTTGCCGCCGCGTGCGAAGGCGGACTTCGCACCTGAGAACTCGCTCTTCACCGCCGCTTTCGCCTCGGCGAGGTGCCCCTTCCCGATCGAGACGCCGTTGAACGCTTTCACCTGGGCGCCCTCCGGAGACGGCGCAGGGCGGGCCGAGAAATTGTAACGGAAGTTCTTCCAGTTATCGCCGCTCTGGTAGTTCGTACCCAGCGCGCCGCTCGGGTCGTAGCCGCAGTGCACCATGCAGTTTTCACACCGCGGGTCCCGCGCCACTCCATCCACCACACCGTACTGTTCCCACACCACCTTCCCGAGCATCTCCGCATAGGTCGGATAATGCCCGTCGGTCATGAGATAGCAGGGGGCCTTCCAGCCCTTCACATTATAGGTCGGGATGGCCCAGGCCGTGCACGTCAGCTCGCGCTTGCCTGCGAGGAATTCCTGATACACCGGCGTGCCGAAGATGGTGAACATCTGGCCCCAGCGTTCGATGTCCTTGAACTTCTGACGCGTCAGATCCCGCGTGAGGAAGAACTCCTTCGGATCGCGCGCCAGCCGCTTGACCATGTCCTTCTTGGCGGCGTCGTAATCGTACCCGGGCGAGATGGTGTGCCCGTCGACATCGAGCCAGGAGAGGTACTTGAACATGTCCTCCAGCTCCTGGACGTCGGTCTCCTTGTACACCGTGGTGTTGGTGGCGACCTGGTAGCCGAGGATTTTGGCCATCTTGATGGCCGCCACGCACTCCTTGAACACACCCTCACGCTCGACGATCAGGTCGTGGGTGTATTCCAAACCGTCGACATGCACGTTCCAGTAAAGCCACTTGGATGGCTTGATGGTCACCCGAGCGCGCGCCGCCGCGTCCGCCTTGCGGATCTGCTCAGCCTCCTTCTCCGTCACGAGTTCCTCGGACACCAATCGGGCCAATTGCGGCTCCACCGCCGGGCTGTAGATCGAAGCCAGGTACTCGCGCATCTTCTTCCGCATGAAGACGCCGTTGGTGCAGATGTAGATGATGCGCCCCTGCTCGCGCAGGCCCACCACCAGTTCCTCGATCTTGGGATAGATCAGCGGCTCGCCACCACAGATGGAAACCATCGGCGCATCGCATTCCGAGGCCGCGCCCAGGCACTGCTCGAGCGGCACCATGTCCTTGAGACTCGTGGAGTACTCGCGGATACGGCCGCACCCGGTGCAGGTCAGGTTGCAGGTGTGCAGCGGCTCCAACTGCAGCACCATGGCGAACTTGGGGGTGCGCAGGATCTTGTGCTTAACGATGTGCCGCGTGATCCGAAGGGTGAGCGCGAGGGGAAAACGCATGGAAAATCAGTTCGTTCGAAAAAAATGTGGGAAAGACGCCCCGGAGACCGCCTGAGCGAAGCCCGCCGGTCACCGAGCCG
Organism: Verrucomicrobiales bacterium; assembly: GCA_020845805.1. Classification (GTDB taxonomy): domain Bacteria; phylum Verrucomicrobiota; class Verrucomicrobiia; order Limisphaerales; family CAIMTB01; genus CAIMTB01. The sequence continues at coordinate 1,743 of JADLFD010000088.1, forward strand.
TCCGGTTCAGCCAGGCAGGGAGCCGGTTTTCTCGCCTGCCCATTCCGGCGGCGTTTCCCCGGGCAATTCCGTCGCGCGCTCGGGGGCCTGACGCGGCGCGGTGTCGTTCTGGATCAACCCGGGAATGAAGAAGGATCCGGGCGACACCGAATGACTTCCCGACACACCGCCGCACCCGGAGACGAGACCGGCCACCAGAATCATGGCGCCCCAGCCCGTCAGCAAAGCGACGTATCGTTTCACGCTCGGGACTATAGAAAGGCTCAAGATCAAGGCAACCCCTTATTCCCAGCCCATTGCCGCACCCCCGCCACGTCACGCGTGATCTGCTCCACCAGGGCGTCCCGGGACGGGAATCGGCACTCACCCCGCAATCGCGGACCCAATTCCAACTCGACCTGACGGCCGTAAAGGTCCCCGTCGAAGTCCAAGAGATGCGCCTCCACCCGCACCCCGGCGGCGGAGGGATCCACGGTCGGTCGGGTGCCCAGATTCACCGCGGCGGCACGCACTGCGCCGTCCCATTTCGCCCAGGCGGCGTAGACGCCGGTGGGAGGCAAGACCAACCCCGTCACCTCCAGGTTGGCGGTGGGAAATCCGAGCTGGCGCCCCAGTCGATCGCCTTCCCGCACTTCCCCGGCGAGCGAGTACGGACGCCCCAGCATCCGTGCGGCCTCGTCCAAGCGTCCCTCGGCGATGGACTCGCGCAAGCGCGTGCTGCTGATCACGCCGCCCTCCATTTCGAGCGGGGGCACACCGTTCACCGTGAAGCCGTGCCGAGGGCCTAGCCGCCGCAGCAGGTCGAGGTCCCCCGAACGCTCGCGTCCAAACACGAACCCGGCCCCTACGGTGATCCCTGCGAGCGATCGGAAGCCTCGGCGCAGGCGATCGATGAACGCCTCCCCTGTCTGGCGGCTGAACTCGGCATCGAAGCGGTACACCAGGGCGGACTCCAGACCGAGGCCCTCCAAAGCACGCAGTCGGCGCCACAACGGATAGATCATCGCCGGCGCGTGTGCGGGAGCCACCACCGTCTGGGGATGGCGATCGAAGGTGACCACCACCGGAACCCCGCCGCGGGAGCGCGCCTCCGCCACCATCCGCCCCACCACGACGGCGTGTCCGAGATGCACCCCGTCGAAGACCCCCACCGCGACATGCACCGCGGCAGGCGGATCGCCCAGCGGCTCGGCTTCGTGCAGGACCTTCAACGCCTTCATGCGCCGGCCAGCTTCGGGATCGAGACCACCCGCGCCTCCAGGCTCGCCGGCGGAAGCGCGATCAGGTCATCCATCGGGAGCGCCTGATCCACACTCAACCGCCCCGACTCCGTGCGCCGCAGCGCCACCAGGTGCGCGCCGCAGCCGAGTTTCTGACCCAGGTCATGCGCGATCGATCGGACGTAGGTCCCCTTCGTGCACGCCAGCCGGAAATCCCCGAATGGCTCGGAGTAGGATTGGAATTTGAAACTGTAGACGTGCACCAGGCGCGGCTCGCGCGGCACTTCGATCCCTTTGCGCGCGAGTTTGTACAGCGGCACGCCCTTGATCTTCACCGCCGACACCATCGGCGGCGCCTGCATCAGGTCCCCACAAAACTCCGCCGCGGCCTCGTTGAGCGCGGGCAACTCCATCGGCATCACCGGCAGGGTGGTCTGGATCTCGCCATCGGCATCGTAACTGTCGGTGGTCTCCCCAAACTTCACGCGGCCCGTGTAGACCTTGTCTGCGGCCATCAGCGTGTCCGAGAGCTTGGTCGCACGCCCGAGCAGAATCACCAGGAGGCCGGTGGCCATGGGATCCAGCGTGCCGCAGTGCCCGACCTTTTTAATGGCCAGATGACGGCGTAATCGGTCGACCACATCGTGGGATGTGATGCCGGCGGGTTTGTCCACCAGCAACGCGCCGTCCAGGGAATCGAAGGAAGTCAGCATCAGATCCGCAGTTCAAAAAGCTCAAGCCGCCCGATCGATGGCGTGGCGCAACTCGCGCAGGACGCGGCGCTGCACGGCCAGCCGCGTGCCCGCGATCCGGGCTCCGGCCGCGGCCTTGTGCCCGCCGCCTCCGAAGATCTGGGCCACCTTGTTCACGTCCACCGCGTCACTCTTGGATCGCAGGCTGACGCGTACCAGGGTCTCGTCCATCTCCTCGAACACCACCGCCACCACCACGGGTTCGATGGACCGGATATGGTCGATCAACCCCTCGCTCTCCTCGCGTTCCGCACCAGCACGGCCATAGTCGCCACGCCGCAGCCAGAAATAGGCGATGCGATCATCGTGCGTCAGCCGCGCCTGCCGATAGACGTGTCGCAGCAGCCGGAACCGCGACATGGGATGCGAATCGTAGACGCGATGACCAATGCGCCCGAGATCCGCCCCCTGCCGCACGAGCTCTGCGGCCGAGCAGAAGGTCTCGGGACGCGTGGAGGCATAGCGGAAGGATCCAGTGTCCGTGGACACCGCGGTGAAGAGGCAGTCGGCGATGGCGGGGGTCAGCGGCCAGCGTGCGCGCTTCAGCAACTCGAGGATCAACTCCCCGGTCGACGGCACGTCCGCGACCACCCAGTTCATGTCCCCGTACCGGGTGTTGCTCGCGTGGTGATCGATGTTGATCAGCAATCGGCGGTTTCCGATGCAGCTGCCCACACGCCCCAGCCGCTCGAACGACGCACAATCCACCGCCACCACGCAGTCGAAGGTCTCGCCGGTCCGCGGTTTCGAGAGCAGATCCTCGCTGTCGAGGAACATCAGCTTGCGCGGCATGGCGTCCTCGTTCCAGACGCTCACGGTCTTGCCCGCCGCGCGCAGCGCCATGCCCAGGCCGAGCTGCGATCCCACACAGTCACCGTCGGGTCGCACGTGTCCCACGACACAAACGGTGGTCACTTGCCGAAGGGCGGTCACGATGGCCCCCAGCGTGTCCGTGGACGGGTTGCTCATGGCTTCGGGTCGCCGCCGCCGTCGCGTTCGAGGTCCTCGAGAATGCCCAGCACCCGATCCCCGCGCTCGATGGAATCGTCGACCACGAACTGCAGGTGCGGCGTGTACCGGAGCACCACGGACTGGCCGAGCTGATGCTGGATCGCGACCGCGTTCAGTTTGAGCAGTTCCTCCCCCTGCTTCCGCTGCTCACTGGTGCCGATGATGCTCACGAAGACCTTGGCGGAGTGCAGGTCGCGCGCCAGTCCCACGTCGTTCACCGAGATGATGCCCCCGGTCTGCAGCGGGATCTGCCGGCGCACGATCTCCCCCAGCTCGCGCTTGAGCAGTTCGCGGACGCGTTCGTAGCGGACACGTTGCATAGTCTGGTCCTCAAGCCCGGCTCTCCGGGCTGCCGTCCACCCTGATGATGGACTCCGGCTGGGGCCTACAGCTGCTGCGCCACTTTCTCGACGGTGTAGCTTTCGATCACATCGCCGATCTGGAAGTCGTCGAAGCTGGACACGCGGATACCGCATTCCATGCCCGACCGCACCTCGTTCACCTCGTCCTGGAACCGCCGCAGCGTGCCCAGGATGCCGTCGTGAATGACCTCCTTGCGCCGAACCACGCGAGCCTTGCCCTTCACCACGCGACCGTTGGTGATCATGCAACCCGCCACATGCCCACCCTTGGAAAGTTCGAAGATCTGCCGCACCTCGGCCGACCCCAGGGTCACCTCGCGCAACTCGGGATCCAGCAGGCCCGCCATGGCGTTGCGAACCTCGTCGATCAACTCGTAGATGATCTCGTACTGCTTGATCTGGACGGCCTCGCGTTTGGCCGCGGCCGGCACGCCGTTGTCGAGGCGGGTATGGAACCCCACCACGATGCCCTTGGCCGACGCCGCGAGTACGACGTCGCTCTCGGAAATCGTCCCCACCGCGCTATGGATGATCTCAAGGCTCACCTTGGGGGTGTCGAGCTTCTTCAACGCCTCCACGATGGCTTCCACCGATCCCTGGGTGTCCGCCTTGACCACCACCTTCAGCACCTTGGCCGACTGCTGCTCGATGACCTTGAGCAGGTTCTCCAGCGTCACGCGCGGTCCCCGCTCGCGACCCGCCTGCTTGATCTGCTCCTCGCGCTCTTCCGCCAGCACGCGCGCGGCCTTTTCATTCTCGACCGCACTGAACTCCAAGCCCGCCTCGGGCACGCCGTTGAGACCCAGGACCTTCACGGCCACTGACGGCCCCGCCTCCTTCAGGCGCTGGCCCTCCTCATTGATGAGGGCGCGCGTGCGGCCGTAGTACTGGCCGCAGATGACGACGTCGCCCAGCTTGAGCGTCCCCTTGCGCACCAGCACGGTGGCCGTGGGGCCGCCCGGTTCGAGACCGGACTCGATGACGTTGCCCTTGGCGCGGCGATCGGGATTGGCCTTGAGCTCAAGCACCTCCGCCTGGAGCACGAGCATCGCCAGCAATTGGTCCACGCCCTTCTGCGTCGAGGCCGAGACGTCCACGTAGATGGTTTCTCCGCCCCATTCCTCCGGCACCAGCCCCTGCTCCTGCAGCTGCTGCCGCGTGCGCAACGGATTCGCCGCCGGCAAATCGCACTTGTTCACTGCCACCATGATCGGCACCCGCGCCGCCTTGGCGTGGTTCAAGGCCTCGATGGTCTGCGGCATCACGCCTTCCGACGCCGCCACCACCAGAATCACAATGTCGGTCACGTTCGCTCCGCGCGCCCGCATGGCGCTGAACGCGGCATGGCCGGGCGTGTCCAGAAAGGTCAGCTGCTGGATCTCGGTGGGTCGCTCCGGATGCGGCACATGGATCGTGTAGGCGCCGATGTGCTGGGTGATGCCGCCCGCCTCGCGCGCCGCCACGTTGGCCTTGCGGATGACGTCCAGCAGCGTCGTTTTGCCGTGGTCGACGTGCCCCATGATGGTGATCACGGGGGGCCTCGACTTGAGCACCTCGGGCTTGTCGTCGATGTCCAGCTCGACCTTCTTCACCGGGGCATGCACCTGCCCCGCGCCCTTCTCGCGGCGTTCCACCTCGAAACGGAACCCGTGACGCGCGGCAATGAACTGCGCGACCTTCTCGTCGATGGACTGGTTGAGATTGGCGAAGACGCCCAACTCCATCAGATCGTGCAGCAGCCGGTACGCCTTGATGCCCATCTTCTCCGCCAGATCGCGGACGATGATCGGCGGCTTGAGCAAGATCACCTGCCCCTCGGTGGGCGGATTGAACTCTGGAAGGGACGGACCCTTGCCCGCCGGCACCGGGGCTTTGCCGGGTCCCGCCGACCCGGGCGCACCCACCAGCGGCCGACCCGGACCGCCGGGCGGCACTCCCGTGCGCATGCCCGGATTGTTCCCCATGCCCGGCCGCTGGCCCGGACCCGAAGGCCCGCCCGTGCGATAGCCTGGTCCGCCACCGCCCTGACCCTGGTTCCCAAACCCGGGGCGTCCGGCCGGCCCTCCGCCAAGACCCACGGGACGTCCGCCCCGTTGGGGCGGCTCCGGACGGCGCACGTTGACTGGCGGCGGCGGCGGCGTGGCTCCGCGTGCCGGCGGCCGGTTGCGAGATGGAAGCTCGATGCGACCCACCAATTCCCCAATGCCGGGGGCCTTCGGTCCGGGCGGCACCACGGGTGCCGCGGGAGGCGGAGGCGGCGACGGGGGTAACGCGCTCAGAGCCGCGGGAGGAACCGGGGCGACCGTCGTTTCCACAGGAGGCACGACGACTGGCGGTACCTCCGGGGCATGCTCCGCGATCGCGGGGCGCGGAGATTCCACCGGCTCGGCGGATCTTTCGGCGTGGGGCGGGTGTGACGCTGGAGCTGTGGCGTCGGAGCGGGCTTCCACGACCGGGCTGGGCGCCGGGGTGGGGGCGCTGGGAGCCGGAGGCAACGCTTCTGCCTCCACCGAAACGCGCGGGGCGCCGGGCGACTCCATCGGAGGCGCGACGACTTCGGGACGCGGCACCGGGGCAGGCGCAAGCGCAGGCACTGGCACAGGCACCGGCACGGGCACCGGAACGGGAGCAGCTTCGGCGATCACCACGGCGGGGGCTTCCACCGGCGGGGCTGGTGCGTGCGGCGGTTCCGGAGCGGTGGGCACGGCGGGGCTCGCCTCCGACACATCATGCACGGCAAGGGTGTCGGGAGGATGCGCGACGGCGTCCGCGGGGGCGACGACGGCAGGGGCGTGGTGAGCGAGCGGGGTGAGCTTCTCTTCGAGGTACTCGGCGGTGATCTTGTCCAGGGTACTGGACGCGACCTTCGCGTTCGTGATGCCCAGATCCTTGGCCTTGGCGAGCACTTCCTTGCTCTCCATGCCGAGCTTCTTGGCAATTTCGTAAATGCGAACGGGCATATGGATTCGTCGTGTGGAGCGGCGTACCAGCACCAACCGCCGCTCCCGTACTTCTACCGTCAACCAACCACCAACTTCAGATTCGGATTCCGACTCGGACCAACCTTTCACCGCCCGCGCCGCATTATTCCAGCGGCGCTGCCGGCGGGTCCGCCTCGCCAGGTCCCTGCCGACGCAACGCTTCGGCCTGCACGGCGGCCAGGATGGCCACCGCCTGATCCCCGATGTCGGGGTTCGACTGCAAATCGTCCACTTCGGCCTGCGCCAGGTCCTCGAAGGAATGAAAGCCCATGTGCACCAGCGCGCTGGCATGCACCTCGCTCACGCCCGGGATCGCCGCCAGCACCTGGATGGCCTCGGCGACCTTCTCTTCGAACCCCAGCACCGGAGCGATCACCTCTTCCTCGATATCCACGTACCATCCCGTGAGTTTCGAGGTCAGGCGCGCGTTCTGGCCCCGGCGACCAATGGCGAGCGACAACTGGTCCGCCGAGACGATGATCTTGATGCGCTTGTTCGCCTCGTCGACCACGAAATTCTTCAGCTGCGCCGGCGACAACGCCGCGCCGACGTAGTTCCGGATGTCCGGCGACCACGGAATGATGTCGACCTTCTCGTTGTTGAGTTCGCGCACGATGTTCTTCACCCGCTGCCCGCGCAATCCCACGCAGGCGCCCACCGGATCCACCTTCGCGTCGCGCGAATGCACGGCCAGCTTGGTGCGATACCCGGGCTCACGCGCAATGGCCTTGACCTCGATCGTGCCATCCGAGATCTCCGCAACCTCCAACTGGAAAAGCTTCACCACAAACATCGGGTCGGCGCGGCTGAGGATGATCTCCGGCCCGTGAGGCGTGGTTTCCACCGCCTTCACATACGCCCGCAGGCGTTCGCCCGTCTGATACTCCTCGGTGGGGACGCGCTCGCGATTGGGCAGCAGCGCCTCGTAGCGCCCCAGGTCCACCACCACGTCCGAACGCTCGAACCGCCGCACCACTCCGCTCACGATGTCGCCCACGCGATCCTTGAATTCATCCAGGATGAGCTGCTTCTCCGCCCGGCGCAGCTGCTGCATCACCGCCTGCCGCGCGTTCTGCGCCGCGATGCGCCCGAAGTCGGCGGGCGTCACCTCCACATCCACCTCGTCGCCGATGACTGCATCCGGCTTGAGCCGTCGCGCTTCGGCCACCGAGATCTGATCGTGCTTGGAGATGATCTTGTCGCTGACGATCAACCGGGCAAAGGCTTTGATCGCCCCCGTCTTCGGATCGATGCTGCAGCGCAAATCCCGCGCCGGCCCCACCGCACGCCGGGCCGCCGAGACCAGGGCCTCCTCCACGGCGCGCACAAGCACGTCGCGACTGATGCCCTTCTCGCGTTCCCAATACTCCAGAACTGCCAGCAATTCTGCGTTCATAGATCGGTTACTGACCTCATCCAGAGAACAAAAAAGTCGGTGGTAGCCGACTTTGCTCGCTGGAGGACCAGCCAGTTGTCCAAGATGCAAAGCAGGCTAGGTAGGGGTGGAAAGAAGCGTCAAGCGTCAATTCCCCCCAACCCCTTCTCTCCTCGCAGCCTCCGTCGCCTTCGTCCCCGGCGCTCCCGCAAACCTCGGCTCGCTTCCCCAAGCTCCCCTTGTCAAGCTGCGCCGCCCAGTCCGCGCCCCTACTCTCCTTCCCCATGAACCGCCCGCCCCACGCCCCTCCCGCACACGACGGCCCTGTTCTCGGCCGGCGCGCCTTCCTGGCCGCTTGTGCCGGAGCCGCCGCCACCGCCACCACCGCGTGCCGAACCGTTTCCGCCCCCCATCCCATGCCCACCTCCTCCACCGCCGCCACCCTGCCGCTCGTGGTCTCCACCTGGCCCTTCGGCAAAGACGCCAACGAGAAAGCCCTGCAAACGCTGACCGCCGGACGCAGCCTCCTCGATGCCGTCGTCGAGGGCATCACGGTCACCGAATACGATCTGTCCGTGCCCTCCGTCGGCGCCGGGGGAGCCCCCAATGCCGAGGGAGTGATCTCCCTGGACGCCTGTATCATGGACGGCCCCACGCACCATTGCGGCAGCGTGGGCGCGGTGGAGGGGATCCTGCCCGCCATCCGCCTGGCCCGCGCGGTGATGGAAAAGACCCAGCACGTCATGCTGGTAGGCGACGGCGCGCGACGCTTCGCCCTAGCCAACGGGTTTTCCCACACCCCGATGCTCACCGATGGCCAGCGCGAAGCCTGGTTGAAGTGGAAAGCGCAGAACGCGCCGGCGGGTGCTGCCCCGCCCGATTCCCACGACACCATCGCGCTCGTGGTGCTCGGTGCGGACGGCAATCTGGCGGGCGGCTGCTCGACCAGCGGCCGTGCCTACAAGCTCCCCGGCCGGGTGGGCGATTCCCCCATCATCGGCTCGGGGCTCTACGTGGATAACGATGTGGGTGCTGCCGGAGCCACCGGCGTGGGCGAGAACGTCATGCGCTTCTGCGGCTCCTTCCAGGTCGTGGAACTGATGCGCGCCGGGGCGCATCCCCAGGAGGCCTGCGCCGAGACCATCCGCCGCATCCAGCGCAAACACGCCCCTGGAACGCGCCTGGACATCAACTTCCTCGCCATCGACAAACGCGGCCGGTTCGGGGCCGCGGGCTCCGGCGCGGGCTTCCCCTTCGCGGTGACCTATCCCGGGTTCAGCCAGGTGCTCTCCAGCGCCCAGGTTCCGGACACGAAGTAA
>JADLFD010000089.1 GCA_020845805.1 Verrucomicrobiales bacterium
TCCGGTCTCGAGCGAGGTCGAGCTTGTGAAGTTCGTGAGATCCGAGTTCTCCCACTACCTGCCAAGGTTGCACCGTGCGTTTTATCAAGCGGACGCGGTCGTGCTCTGGACGATGCCCATGGCCAATCGTGCGGCGGGATGGCTGGACGACCAGTTTCATGCGGCGTTCCGTGAGATGATGCTCCACGCCGCCATGCGGGAAGGGTTGCTCTGCCCGGCGTATTGCCTCATGCCGGATCACGTACACTTGGTCTGGATGGGACTGCGTCCGCAGAGCGACCAACGAAACGGGATGAAGTTCCTTCGGGCGCACCTCTCCCGGCATCTGCGAGGGTATGCTTTCCAACGCCAAGCCCACGATCGGGTCTTTCGTCGCTCGGAGCGGCATTCGACGGGAATCGCAGCGGGCTGTTCCGAGTACGTGCTGCTGAATCCCGTGCGTGGCGGTTTAGTGTCCGAGTCGAAGGCGTGGCCGTACTTGGGGGCGATTGTGCCGGGTTACCCGAGGTTGAACCCGTTGGACCCAGGGTATTGGGAGTGGTTTTGGGAACGCTATCACTCGGTTCTGGATCCCAAGGTGCTGGATCGGGTCGTCCCCCCTCGTTCGATGGAATGATTTGTCCGCGCTGGATGGCATTGGCGAATGGGGTGAGCGGCGGTGGTGGAGTGAGCGCCGTCTGCACGACGGCGGCTACGGAACGGGGAAGTAGCCGCGGACGTGAAGTCCGCGCTGAACGGCGTTGGCGAATGGGGTGGGCGGGAAGGGGCGAGTGAGCGCCGTCTGACGACGGCGGCTACGGAATGGGGAAGTAGCCGCGGACGTGGAGTCCGCGCTGGATGGCGTTGGCGAATGGGGAGGGCGGGGGTGGTGGAGTGAGCGCCGTCTCACGACGGCGGCTACGGAACGAGGGAGTAGCCGCGGACGTGAGTCCGCGCTGGTTGGCGTGGCTGCGGCGTCCCCGGCGAAGCCGCCACCGTCACGTCCGATGCCCGGTTCGTCCCATTCGGATTCCAGGGGAGGCGAGGATGAGCGACACAGGGTCTCATGAAGATTCCGTTCACCAGGGCGACCGGGGTTCTGGGACTGGCAAGTCTGCTCGTCGCCGCAGCGATGGTCTGGGCTCAAGACGGTCCGCCGCCGGGCGGTGCGGGTCCGGGCGGGTTTGGTCCAGGTGGACCGGGCGGACCGGGTGGTCCCTTCGGAAATCAGGAGGAACGCAAGTTGGTGAAGCAGCACGACCGGGACGGGGACAAGCGATTGAATGCCGCGGAACGCAAGGCGGCGCGGGAAGCGTTGGCCAAGGAGTCAGCCAACGGGGGCGGTCGACGCGGTCCAGGTGGGTTCGGGATGCGCAACCGGGGTGGAGGAGCCGCGCCGCAAGCGGGTGCCAAGGTGACAATCTCCGAGGTGCCGGCGTACCCGAATGCGCCGTTCTACGATGGGCTTACGCTGCGTACCGTGTTCCTTGAGTTTGAATCGGGGGATTGGGAGAAGGAGCTCTCGGACTTCCACAACACGGACGTGTTGGTCCCGGCCACCCTGACGGTGGATGGGAAAGCGTACCCGGAGGTGGGCGTTCATTTTCGCGGGATGTCGTCCTACGGCATGGTGGGCGAGGGACAGAAGCGTTCGCTGAATCTCTCGGTCGATTTCGCGCACGAGAGTCAGAACGTGATGGGCTATCGCACGCTGAACCTTCTGAACGCGCATGAGGATCCTTCCTTTCTGCGGTCGGTGCTGTTTTACGACATTGCGCGCAGCTATCTGCCGGCGCCCAAAGCGAACTTCGTGAGGGTGGTCATCAACGGGGAGAACTGGGGTGTGTATGTCAACGTGCAGCAATTCAACAAAGACTTCCTGAAGGAGTGGTACAAGACCACCAAGGGCGCGCGCTGGAAGGTGCCGGGCAGCCCGGGTGCTCGCGGCAGCCTGGCCTACCTGGGGGATGATCCCGCGGCGTCCCGCGGAATCTATGAGTTGAAGAGCAAGGAGGATCCCAAGGCGTGGACGGACCTCGTCAGGTTGTGCAAGACCCTCAACCAGACGCCGGCGGACCAGTTGGAAGCGGCGTTGTCGCCGTTGCTCGATGTGGACGGTGCGCTGCGCTTCCTCGCGCTCGACAATGCCCTGATCAACAATGACGGGTACTGGATCCGCACCAGCGACTACAGCCTCTACCAGGACGAGGGCGGGAAGTTCCATGTGCTGCCGCAGGACGCCAACGAGACGCTGACGCGACCGGGGGGCCCAGGTTTTGGGGGCGGTCCAGGCGGGCCGGGCGGGCGTCGGCGATTTGGTCCGGGCGCCATGCTCGGACAGATCCTGCTGGAGCAGGGGGATCGATCCGGCGACGGCACGTTGAGCAAGGAGGAGATGTCGGGTTTGGGCGGAGCCTGGTTTGATCGCTTTGACACCGCCAAGGCCGGCAAGTTGAACGCGGAGCAATTCACCACCGGGCTTGCGACCGTGCTGCCTGCGCCTCCCGGCTTCGGTGGGCAACGCGGTGGTGGGCCGGGTGGCGGTCCAGCGATGTTCATGGGTCCGGGTCTGTTCGGGGTGTTGGATGCGAACAAGGACGGGTCGTTAACGCGCGGGGAGACGGAATCGGTGTTGGCGAAGTGGGCGACGGACTGGGATACGGACAAGGCCGGGAGTCTGACCGCGGAGAAGCTTTCCACTGGATTGGATGCCACGCTGCCGCGTCCCAACTTCGGCGGGCCCGGGGGGCCTGGCGGACCGGGCGGACCTGGAGGCGGTCGCATGGGGGGGCCACCCGGCGGGATGATGGCCGCCATGAACGTGAAGGGCGTGGAGCTGGATCCGTTGATCGCGGCCAACGACGCCAGCAAGCCGCTGATTTCGAAGTTGCTGGCGGTTCCGGCGCTGCGCGCGAAGTACCTGGGTTATGTGCGGGAGATCGCGGAGAAGCACCTGGATTGGAGCCGGCTCGGTCCGGTGGCAGCGAAGTACCACGCGTTAATTGCGGACGCGGTGAAGGCGGACACGCGGAAGTTGGATTCGACCGAAGATTTCCTGAAATCCGTCGAAGGTGGTGGCGAATCCGGCGAGGCGGGACACATCAGCCTCAAAGCCTTTGCCGAGCAGCGGCGGGCCTATCTGCTGAAACAGACGGCGGCGAAGTAAGGCGGAGCGAAGTGGGAATGGGGTGAGCGGGAGTGGAGGAGTGAGCGCCGTCTGCATGACGGCGGCTACGGAGGCGAGATGTAGCCGCGGACGTGAGTCCGCGCTGAATGGCGTTGGCGAATGGGGTGAGCGGGAGCGGGCGAGTGAGCGCCGTCTCACGACGGCGGCTACGGAACGGGGAAGTAGCCGCGGACGTGAAGTCCGCGCTGAATGGCGTTGGTGAATGGGGTGAGCGGGAGTGGAGGAGTGAGCGCCGTCTGCACGACGGCGGCTACGGAACGGAGAAGTCGTCGCGGACGTGAAGTCCGCGCTGAACGGCGTTGGCGAAGGGGGTGAGCGCCGTCAGATGGCGGCGACTACGGGGAGGAAGGTGGGGCGGTCGGCGTGGCGTCGGGCGGCGCGAACGGGAGTTCGAGACGGAAGGAGGCGCCCAGGCCGGGGCCGTCGCTGGAGACACCGAGGCTGCCGCCCATTTCACGTGCGGCGTTGGCGCCGGAGTGGAGTCCGAAACCGTGGCCATCGCGCTTGGTGGTGAAGCCCAGTTGGAAGATGCGCATGAGGGCCTCGGGGGCGATGCCCATGCCGTTGTCGGCGACGGCGAGGAAGGCGTGGGTGGGAGAGGCGACGCCGACGAGGAGCGTGAGTTTCCGCGGGATTTGGGCGCCGTTTTCGAGGGCGTGACGGGCGTTGCCGATGAGGTTCAGCAGGATTTGCAGGACCTTATGGCGGTCCGCCAGGACGCGGCTGGTCGGGGCGAAGCGGCGCTCGATAAGGATGCCGCGTTTCTCGAATGAATCGATGTTCATGCGAAGTGCATCCTCGAAGAGGGCGGCGGGTTCGAGGGGTTCGCGGACTCCGCTGACCCGGGCGAAGCTCTGCTGCATCGAGACGATCTCCTTGATGTGCTCGATATTGACGGTGAGTGAGTTGGCTTCGCCGATGAGACGGTTCTGTTCCTCGAGGAGATGGTCAGTGAGTTGAATGAGGAAGGGGGCGACGAGGCGTCCCTGGGGATCGCGGGTGACGAACTCGCCGAGGGATTCGAGGTGGGGTTTAAGGAGATCGGTGGTGCGGCGGAGGGAGTTGAGCTTGGAGGCGCCGAGTCGATCGCGGATGAGAGTGGCGGAGACGTTGACGCTGTTGAGGACGTTTCCGACGTTGTGAAGAACGCCGGTGGCGACTTCGGCCATGCCGGCCTGGCGCGATGTTTCGATGAGTTTCTCGTTGGCGGCCGCGAGGTCGGCCTCGGCTTGTTTGCGGGTGGTGACATCCTGCGCCACGACGAGCCAGGCGCGGCGGTCGCGATACTGGATGGGGTCGGCGCAGACCTCGACATCGATGAGGGTGCCGTCCTTGCGCCGGTGTCGGCGCAGGCAGCCGCGAATCGGTTGGAAGGCGTCGTCGGTGGGTGCCGGGGCGGGGATCGCGTTTTGGAGGAGGGAGGCGGACTGGGTGCAGACGTCCGGCACGCTGAGCGAGAGGAATTCCTCCTCGGTGAACCGGTAGGTTTCGAGGGCGGCCTGGTTGACCTCGAGGAAGCGGAAGGACTCGGCATCGAAGAGCCAGGTGGGGAGCGGGCTGCTGCGGAACAGGATGCGGTATCGGGCTTCGGACTGGCGGAGGGCGGTGGCTTGATCGTCGATGCGATCGAGCATGCGATTGAAGGCCTGAGTGAGTTCCCCGGTCTCGTCGTCGGAGACCACCTGGGCGCGTTGGGTGAAGTCCTGGTCCTGGGCGATGGTACGCGCGGTGCGGGTGAGTTCCTGGATGGGGCGCAGGATGGAGCGATGGAACCGGGTCGCCATGAGCAGGGCGACGAGGGTGGAGACGCCGAACACGCCGGCGAGGATGACGCTGTGGCGGACGGCGTAGGCGCGCAGGTCGGACAGATCGGCGCGGATGACGACGGTACCGATGGGAGTGCCGTCGAGTTCGATGCGGCGGACGACGGTGACGGTGGAGGCGGTGTACTGTTCGGCGTCGGCCATCGGTTCGTTCGGATCATGCGAGTGATCCGGGTCGACGCCGTGGTTGGAGCCGGAGCGGTGGAACTCAGCGAACACGGTCCCTTGGTGGTAGAGGATCGCGCACTCGATGTGCTTCTGCTGGTTCAGTTCGGAGAGGGTGCGTTCGGCCTCCACGCGATCTTCGAAGCTGAGGGCGGCGCGGGTGAGACGCCCGAGGATGCGGGCCTGGGTGGAGAGTTCGGAGACCAGTTTGCCGCGGAAGGTGAGGACTTCGTGGACGAGCAGCGCGGCCCCGGAGAGGACGACGGCGGTGAGGCAGGTCAGGAGAGCGACCAGATTGAGCTTCCTCCGGATGGAGCGCTGGTGGAGTGGCATCATCACGAGTCCTTGCCTTGGACGATGGTGGCCAACTGGAGGAGCTGAGGGTCGATGCGCAATCCGGTGCGTGCGACTCGGGTCGGGTTGATTTCGAGACGGATCCGGCGATCGGCCGGCACCATGCTGATCATGCCGCCGGCGCGTGCGAACTCGGCGGTCTCTCCCACGGTCAGGATGGGGTGATTGGCAAGGACACGGAGCGAGGCGGAGGTGAGTTCGCTACCGGCATTGCAGAAGAAGATGATGTCGCAGTGGAGGGTGTCCTCGGGGGTGGTGCACTCGACGAGGCGGAGGGCACGCGCGTCGCCGCCGGGTTGTTTGCTGGCCAGGGGGAGGCGAGGTCCGAATGGGTTGCGGCCGACGATGCCGAGGACGGCGGGTTTGGCTTGGGCGGGGTCGTGGCTGGCGGGCCAGTGGACGAAGGCGCGGAAGCGTTCGAGGAACGCGGCCTTGAGTTGGTACTCGGGGACGGAGCCGGGCGGGTCGGATTGGCCGCGAGCGGAGAGGGAGGCGAGCGTGAGGGCGAGCGCGATCCAAGTCAGCGCGAGCACGCGGAGCATGAGCTTCGCGTGCGTGGCGGGAGTTGGACTGGTAGGGCGGCGCGCCATTCGGGGGCGGTCAGAATCGGTACGTCAACTTGAAGCGGAACGTCCGGCCGGGTTGGGGCATGGCATTGCCGATGTACTCGGTGGAGATGGGGTGATCGATGGTTTCGTTGAACAGGTTGTAGACCGTGGCGGAGGCTTCGAGGCCGGGCAGGAGTTCGCGCGTGAAGAGCGTGATCTGGGTGGTCCAATAGCCGTCGATGCGGCCTTGGTTGCCGAGGCTGGAATCGACGTAACGGATCTCGGGGGAGAGGTGGATGCGGTCGCGCCAGAGGGGGATGCGGGCCTGGAGGCGCGCGAGGTGCTCGGGGGCGTTGAACAGGCGTTGGCCGGACTCGATGTTCTCGGCGTGCTGGGCGGAGTAGCTGGCACGGAGGAGGCCGCGCGAGGGCCAGCGGTATTCGAGTCCCAGTTCGGCGCCGTAGGCGTGGTTGGCGTCGGCGTTGCGGAACGTACCGATGCCGGCGTTCTCCTCATAGACCACGAGGTCTTCGACGCGGTTGTAGAAGAGGCTGGCCGTGGCGGTGAGGGAGGGGGTGACGAGTTCCTGCTCGGCATTGAGTTCGAAGGACTGGACCACCTCGGGGTCGAGTTGGGGATTGCCCTCGAAGTAACTGGCGACGAAGCCGTACTCGTACGCATTGGGCGCCCGGAACGCCGAGCCGTAGAGGAGTTTGAGCGTGGTGCTGTCCCAGGGTCGACCGATCAAGCCCAGCCGTGGACTGAGGTGACCGTCGGCGGTGGAGGAATCGTCGTAGCGCAGGCCGGCGCTGGCGATGAGCCGTTCGTGCACGGTCCAGTCGGCCTGACCGAACACGCCGAGGCTGGTGGATTCATCGCGCACATCGCCGAAGACGTCCTCGACCAGGCCTTCGTCGAAGTTCTGTTGGTCCTGCTGGAAGTTGTGTCGGAACTCGACTCCGCCGGTGAGGATGAGTTTCTCGAAGAGCGTGTGTTCGTAGGAGACCTCGGTGCCCCACCAGGCGCCGTGGACATCGTCACGGTTGAGGAGGAGATCGGGCGGGTCGCCGGGGGCGGCGGTGTCGTAGGGGTACCAACCCAGGTAGGTCATCTGGTGGTAGCCGAGACGCGCGAGCAGGCGTGCGTCGTTTTCGAACCGGTGATCGAGCTTGAGATCGAGCCAGGTGCTGGCGTCGGTGTTGGCCCCACGCGGGTCTCCGAACGTCGAGCCAGCGCCGGCATCGGGGATGGTTTTGTCGCGCGCGGACGTGGAGGCGGTCAGCGAGAGATCGTGGTAGGAAACGGTGGCGTGGAGGTTATGACCGTGGAAGCCGTCGAGATCTCGGGCGATGGCGGGAGGCGAGCCAGGCGTGTCGTGATAGGGGAGCCGGATGGCGGCTTCGCCGTCGGATTCGAAGTAGGTGGCGGAGAGCAGGAACTCGACGCCGGAGTCGAGTTTGTAACCGGTGGTGGCGCGGGCTTTGTAGGTCTCGTCGGAGCCGGCTTCGGCGGAGAACTCGGCGCCCTGGAGGTCGCCGCCCCGTCGGGGGATCACGTTGAGGATGCCGAAGAAGGCACTGCTGCCGTAGAGCGAGGAGGCGGGACCGCGAATGACCTCGATGCGTTCGACCAGGTCGATGTCGAGCAGCCCTTCCGTCCCGAGCAGGGCCGAGTCGTAGATGTTGTCGTTGGCGCGATGCCCATCGATGAGCAGGAGGACACGGCCGTTGTAGTCACCGGGCGGGCTGAATCCGCGGACGCCCAAGTAGGAGTAGTCTCGGTCGGAGGTGACATAGGTGCCGGGCGTGCTCTCGAGGGCGTCGGCGAGAGTGCGGTAGCCGAAGGTCTGGATATCCTGCCGGTTGACTACGGTGACGCTGGCCGGGGCCTGCCAGGTTTTCTGGGTGCGTTTCGAGGCGCCGTAGACGCTGTCGTAGCGCACCTCGAGCAGCTCGGAGAGGCTGAGATCGGACAGGGAAAGCCCGGGGTTGGCCTCGGGGGACGCGCCCGGGGCGGGGTCGGCCGCGAGGGTGATGAACGGGGCGAGGAACATCACGCCATGAGACGTCCAACGTCGCATTGCGGAGCCGGTGGGCCTGGAGTTCTGGGGCATGCGGCGGGGCGGGGCCGGTGATCGTTCGGCCAAACGATACGATACTGACTTTGGCCGAGACGCGTGCCCGGAGACGACGGGCACTTCCGGGGAACACCCTGGGGTGTTCATCGGCGTCCCTGGTGAAATTCTTTAGGTGGATTTCCCGATGCCTGCCGGAGCAGAGGTGGCAGGCGGGGTGGTCGGTCAATGAGCGGATCGAGGTCCCAGGGCGGTTCGAGCGGCGGCGAGCAGCGCGGCGGCGTCGGGGGAGTCGCCGTGGAGGCAAAGGGTCCGGGGGGCGAGCGGGAGGAAGGCGCCGTGGCAATCCTCCCAACCGCCGCGGAGTTGAAGCGTGTTGAGGCGGGCGACCAGGCGTCGCGGATCGGTAAGGAGTGCGTTCGGTTGGTCTCGGGGCACGAGCGAGCCATCGGGCCGGTAGCCACGGTCGAGGAAGGCTTCCGGCCAGGCGGTCAGGCCGTAGGACGGGGCGAGTCCGGCGACGAGGCCGCCGGCGCGCGCGTAGACGAGGCAGTGTGGCCAGCGACGCGCGACGGTCTGGAGGTAGGTGGCGGCCAGGTCCGGATGGGTGTCGGTGAGGTGGTAGAGTGCGCCGTGGAGTTTGATGTGGTGCAGCGGGACCTCGGCCGCGCGGGCGAGGGCGTGCAGGCGTTCCACTTGGGACACGATCCACTCCGCCAGCTCAGCGGGGGTGGGGATGTGGTCGGTGGCGCGCCCGAACCGGGTGCGGTCGGGGATTCCGGGGTGTGCGCCGGCGTGCACGCCGAGGGATTGGGCCTGGGCGAGGCAGAAGCGCATGGAATCCTCGGTACCGGCGTGGCCGCCGCAGGCGATGTTGATGGAGTCGAGGGAGACCAGGCAGGCGGCGGTGGTGGCAGCGGGTTCGCCTTCGCCGAGGTCGCAGTTGAGGTCCAGCGGCAGAGGGTGCGGCATCAGCTGGGGCGGGTGGCCGGAAGGGGGGGGCAGGTGGCGGGGATGAAACGGATTTCCTGGCCGGGGCGGCATTGGACGAGCCAGGAGAGGTCCGCGGGATCGACGACGCCGATTTTGGGATAGCCGCCGACGGTGGGTCCGTCGCGCTGGGTGACGATGGGAACTCCGTCGGGGGGGAGTTGGATGGAGCCGGGCAGGACGGGTTCGCTGGGGAGTGGCACGCTGGAGACGGAGAGTGGGTTGCCGTCGAGGCGGTAGCCGGTGCGATCGGAGCGCGAGCTGATGCGCCAGGGCTGACTGAAGAAGCGGTCCCGGGCGGCTTCCGGGAACAGGTCCCATTGGGGTCCGGGCCAGACGCGGAGGGCGGGGGGGTGGGCGTAGTTGCGTTGTTCGGTGGGATCGACCCAGCGGCGTCCGATGTGGGGTGGGGAGTGGGGAGGGGCGTGGGGGGCCTGGTGCAGGAGGGAGCGCGCGGTGAGGGCGGAACCGAGGCCACCGCGGGGAAAGACGCTGACGCTGCCGAACCAGCGGGAGGCGAGGAAGCCACCGCGGACGGCGAGGTAGGTCCAGACCCCGGATTCGGGTGGGGGCACGGCGACCTCATCGTCTTCCTCGAGGTCGAAGGTTCGCCAGAGGCCTTCGGCGTCGGGGATGAGCGCGGCGCCGGTGATGGAGACGGTCAGCGGGCGCAGGACGCGGAGGACGGCGCCGTGGAGCAGGAGTTCGAGGACGGGTGTGTGGAGTGGATTGCCGACGAGGAGATTGGCCCAGCAGGCGGCGTGGTCATCCAAGGCGCCGCCGGGTGGGACCCCGAACCGTTTCCACCCGCGACGTCCGTGGTCTTGGAGGGAGGCGCCGAGCCCGGGGCTGATGAGTTCAAGCACGGGGTCGTTCATGAGGGGGGAGGGGCGCTCTGGTCGCGCAGGTGGCGCACGGGCACGAACCGGACCAGGTCGCCGGGATGCAGGGTAAAGGCGTCACGGCGATCGGCGAGGGCCGCCTCCGGATCCAGCAGGCGCAGGTCGGTGCGCCCGATCAGGTTCCATCCGCCGGCGGTGGACACGGGGTAGATCCCGGTGTGTTCGCCGCCGATGGCGACGGAGCCTGCGGGAACGCGGGTGCGCGGGGTATCCAAGCGCGGGACGTGCAGGCGGCGGTCGAGTCCGGAGAGGTAAGGGAAGCCGGGGCAGAACCCGAGGATTTGAACGCGGTAGGTGACGGCGGCGTGGAGTTCGACGCAGCGGGAGACGGGCAAACCGGTGCGCGCCGCGACGGCGTCGAGATCCTGGCCGTCGTAGACGACCGGCACTTCGACGGTGCGCGGCTGGGCGAGCGGGTCGGGATCGAGGCGCGCGGCATCGGCGAGGATGGCGCCCAGGAACTCGGGTTGGGGGCAGTGGCCCGGCTCGAACTCGAGCAGCAGGGTGGTCATGCCCGGGGTGGATTCGATGAGTCCGACGGGCGGGTGTTGTTCCAGGTAGCGCAGCAATGCCTGGCAGCGCGTGAACGCGTCGAGTTCTCCGCGCGCCGCGAAGCGCACGAGCACGGCGTTCGGGCCGAAGGGATCAACGCGCAGGGACATGGGATGAATCGCGCAGGCGCGGTGCGGCGCGTTGGTATTCCTCGAGGGCGCGGGGGAGCAAGGCGCGGAGGCGTTCGATACGACTGCCGTGCGAGGGGTGGGTGCTGAGGAACTCGGGGGGATTCCCACCGCTGTTGGCGCTCATGCGTTCCCAGAAGCCGATGGCTTCGCGCGGGTCATACCCGGCGCGTGCCGCGTAGAGCAGACCGCGTTCGTCGGCCTCGGATTCGTGTTCCCGGCTGAAGGGGAGGAGGACGCCGACGCGGGTGCCCACGCCGAGGGCGGAGAGCACGGCCTGTCGTTGTTCCCCCGACATGTCACTCATGGAGGTCGAGGCGGCCACGCCCTGCATGACGGTCTGGGCGAGCTGGGTTTTCAGCATGCGCTGCGAGCCATGGCGCAGGGTGGCATGGGCGATCTCGTGTCCCATGACCACGGCCAGGCCGTCCTCGGTGCGGGCCACGGGGAGGATCCCGGTGTAGACCACGATTTTGCCGCCGGGCAGGCAGAACGCGTTGGCTTGCGGGTTCCGCACCACGCTGACTGCCCATTCGAAGCCGCGGCCGGCCTCACCGATCACGGGGACGAGTCGTGCAGCGACGCGGCGCACGAGATCGGCCTCCGCGCCTGATTCCAGCACTTGCTCGCTGGCGAGGATCTGGCGATAGGCCTGGAGGCCCAGTGCCGCGCCCTGTTCGTCTGAAAAGGCGCCGCGGAGCACGCGGCCGGTCTCGGAGTCGACGGTCTTGTGGGCACTGAAATACTGGACCGCGGCCACCACCAACGCGATGGCCAGTGGTACCAAGACGAGTCGCCCCCTTCGCTGCATCACGGCCCCAGGCTAGAGCCGGGCGTCGATCGCGCAACCTGTTTGGTGCGAGCCGTTCGCGTGGCGATGATGGGGACGCTGAGGACGAAGGACACCCCCAGGAGGAACCAGAAGCGCGGGGGGACGAGAGCCGAGGCGAGGACGAGCACGACCGCCAGCGCGATGGACCAGAGGGCGACTCCGTGTCGCGTGGGCCGGGTTTCGCACTCGCGCCACGCCACCCATCCAAAGGCCGGGACGCAGAGCACCGGGATGGTCCAGGTCGGCGCCCCCAGCCAGAACGCAGGCCCCAACCCGATCGCGTTGGCGGCCAGAGCGGTCAGGATCCGGCCGACCCAGGGGGCGGAGTCGTGGGTGGGGTCGGGGCGGGGGGGCATATGGAACCACGGTGTACTGCGCAATTTTCGGGGCGATCTGACAAAGATTCTGTCAGGAGGGCGATTCGACCGCACTCGCGCGGGGGCGAAATGCCGGCACGAACGCGAGCGTGGGGGGGGGAGCGGAGGAAGTGGGTGACGTATTGCGTGGGCGCTGACGCTTCGTTAAGCCTTGCGCGCATCAGCATGACGCGCACTTGTCCACCCACGGGGGGTCATGACCGGCCGGCGGGGAGGACCCGGCGCTGGCGGAGCTGGGCCGGGGGCGGCCTGGCTCGGTGGGTGGTCTGCTTCCTGGTTCTCAGCCCGCTGCGCGGTGCGACGGGTGAAGCCTCGCCAGATGCGCGCGGGCACTGGGCGTTCCAGCCCTTGCGCGAAGTGGCGGTGCCGGGGATGGGGGAGTCACGACGCGCGCGCACCGCCGTGGACCGCTTCATCCTGGCCCGACTCGCGCCCGAGGGTTTGACCCTGTCGCGATCGGCCTCACGCGACATCCTATTGCGGCGTGTGGCGTTTCTGGTCACGGGTTTGCCTCCGACCTTGGAGGAGAGTCGGGCGTACGCGTCGGATCGCTCGGCGGGGGCGACGGACCGCATGCTGGAGCGTTACCTGGAGTCACCGCGGTACGCGGAACGGTGGGCGAAGCACTGGCTCGACGCCGCGGGGTACGCGGATTCCAACGGGTACTTCAACGCGGACACGGATCGTCCGCTGGCGTATCGCTACCGCGACTACGTGATCCGTGCCTTTCGGGCGAACAAGCCCTTCGACCAGTTTGTGCGCGAGCAGGTGGCGGGGGACGAGTTGTCCGGCTGGCAGCCGGGCCAACCGGTCACGCCGCGCGTCGTCGAGTTGCTCGAGGCCACGCACTTTTTGAGGAACGGGCCGGACGGTTCAGGGGAAAGCGATGGGAACCCTGACGAAGTGCGCGCGGACCGGTACTACGCCTTGGAGTCCGCGTTGCAGATTGCGGGTTCGAGTCTGCTGGGGATGACGGTGCAGTGCGCCAAGTGTCACGATCACAAATTCGAGCCCCTGTCGCAGCGCGAGTACTACCAGTGGCAGGCGTTCTTTTATCCGGCATTTCCCGTGGAGAACTGGCTGAAGCCGAACGAACGCGTGGTGACGGCGGCGATGCCGGACGAGGTGGAGCGGTGGCAGGGGAAGGAGGCGGAGCTCGATCGCCGGGAGTCCGGGTTGCGCCGGGAGTTCGCGGAGTGGATCGATCTGCGGCGACCGCGCGGTGAGCTGTTGTTTCAGGATTCATTCCAAGCGTCCTCCAGCCTGGCGGAGCGTTGGAGTGCCACGGCGCCGGGCGACGATGCTCCGGGGGGAAGCCCGCCCGTGGCGGTGGATCGGAACGAGGCCCCTGGTGCGGTGGTGGTGGCGGGGCAGTTGCAGGTGTTGGAAGGCGGTGGGAGCGGCGATCGGTGGCTGACCACGCGCGCCGCGTTCTCGTGGCGACCTGAGATCGAGGGCGCATGGGTGCAGGCGAGTTTTGAGTTGGTGGCGGTCACCAATGCGCATCACCGCACGCCGGCGGAGCGCGTGGGGTACTTCATTGCCGCGCATGATTTCAATGACAGCGGGGCGGTGGCGGGCGGCAACGTGCTCCTCGATGGCAATCCCTCCGGCCCCACGGCTGTGCACGTGGATTATCCGGGGTCCGACGAGACGCGGCGTGGAGTGATCGGCGGCACTCCGTATCGCGCGGGGCATCGGTACGGAGTGCGAGTGACACGCGGCGGGGCGGATTCCTTTCTGCTGCAGCACCTGGTGGACGGCGTGGCGGACGGAGAGGCGCTGCGTTTGAAGTCGGAGGATCTGCCGGACGGCGCGTTTGGCTTTGAGTACTGCTGCGGTCGCGGGTTTGTCGTCGATGGCGTGGAGGTGGAACGCTCCCGGAGCTCGGACCCGGCGTGGCGCGATCAGGAGCGCGAATTCGAGGAAAAGCTCGCGACGCAACGCCGACGGTACGAAGACGAACAGAAACAGATCGCGGCCGCGCGTTCTCCGCATCCGGGTCGGATCGCCTGGGTCACGGATCGCGGAGCCGAACCTCCGGTGGTTCCGCTCTTGAAACGAGGTAATCCCAAGACACCGGGAGCCGCGGTGGAGCCTGGGTTTCCGGCATTTCTGGAGGGTGCGACTCTTGCCGTGTCGACACCGGCGGGGGTGGTGGGATCCGAACCAAGGTCGGCCACTTCGACGGGTCGCCGGCGAGCGTGGGCCGAATGGCTGACGCAGCCGGGGTCGCGGCAGTCGGCCTTGCTGGCGCGCGTCACGGTCAACCGGATTTGGCAGCACTACTTCGGGGTGGGGATCGTGGCGACGCCGGAGAATCTTGGGCGGTCGGGGGCGGTGCCGTCGCATCCGGAATTGCTGGAATGGCTGGCGGGAGAGTTCGTGCGCTCGGGCTGGGATCAGAAGGTCGTGCACCGCCACATCCTGCGATCGGCGGTGTTTCAGCAGAGCTCCCGCGCCGATGCGGCGTCATGGGAACGGGATCCGTCGAACGAACGCCTTTCGCGGTTCCCGTTGCGGCGGCTGGATGCCGAGGCGTGGCGCGACGCGGTGCTGGCCGTGTCCGGTCGCCTTGATTTGGAGAAGGTCTCGGGACCGTACGTGCCGACGCAGCGGAGCAGCGAGGGGGAGGTGGGGGTGGACGAAGCGCGGCCCGATGCGTGGGTGCGGAGTGTGTTTTTGCAGCAGCGGCGCACGCAGGTCCCCACCCTTCTGGGTGTGTTCGATGCGCCGTCGCTGGTGGTCAACTGCACGCGGCGGGCGTCGACCACCATGCCGCTGCAGTCGCTGGCGCTCCTGAACTCGGAATTCGTGGTGCGTCGCGCGCAGGACTTCGCCCAGCGGTTGGAGCGCGAGTGCGGCGTGGACGAAGCGGCACGCCTCGGGCTGGGGTATCGACTGGCGTGGGGTCGTGAACCGGGACGTCAGGAGAGGCGTGAGGCGGCCCAATTCCTGGCGGCCCAGCGTGACCTGGCGCTTGGGACGGGAGTGGCGGTGGAGGAGGCGGGCCGTCGAGCGTGGGCGGATCTGTGCCAGTCGTGGTTGGCGGCGAACGAGTTTCTTTATCTCGAATGAACGGTTCCGGTTCGGGGGTGAGCGACCTGGGGGTTTCGTTCAGACAGGATCACCCGTGGCGGATCAGACGCCGAAGTCAGTGTGGTGCTTCTTCAAGCACTCCGGGCAGATGCCGTGGGAGAAGGTCGCCTCGGAACGTTTCGAGATGTAGGTCTCGATGGGGTGCCAGCGGTTCTCCGGATCCCTGATCTTCTTGCAGTGCATGCAGGTGGGGAGGAGTCCGGTGAGCGTCTGAACCTGCCTCTCCAGTCCGCGCGCGTAGCGGGCGGTGCGCGCCACGAAGTAACCCAGAAGCAGCAACACGACGATCCGAGTGGCAGCGTTGGCGAGGATGAATCCCAGCGGTTGACTCGCTTCCACGAAGGTGGCGATGACGGCGCGACCGAGCGGCAGCATCACGGCGAGGGCGAGGCAGGTTCTCAACCGTCCGTACCATCCCGAGAGGAGGATGGGTACCACGAAGAGGATCGGGAACATGAGGAAGGGACCCGTGGCGAGGTCCGCGGCAAGGATGAGAAACCCGACGAGCCAATGCGTGACGGGATGGCCGAGGAGCTTTGCTCCCAGCCGATCTCCATCCGGTTGGAGGAGGGGATGTTTCACGAACCTGAGGGGATATGGATCAGGAATCCGCCCGTTCCTCCGTGCTGGAGCGGAATCGCTGTGCGCTTGTTCCACGCCTGGCCGGGGCTGGGCTCAGGGGCGAGGGGGCATTGGTTCGGCGGGGGCGTCGACGACGAAGCCCAGTTCGCGGAAGCGCTGGAGCTTGTAAATCAATGCGCGGCGGGAGAGTCCGAGGACGCGTGCGGTTTCGGTGCGGTTGAAGCCGTTGGCGCCGAGGGTTTGGAGGATGGTTTGGCGTTCGATCTCCTCGAGGCGTGAGACGTCGGCGAGTTCGGGAGGGGTTCCGGTGGGCGCGGCGGCGGCGGCGCGGACGCGGTGGGGCAGGTGTTCGGGGAGGACGACTTCACCGCGGGAGAGGAGGGCGGCGCGTTCCATGGCGTTGCGCAGTTCGCGGATATTGCCGGGCCAGGCGTAGCGCTCGAGGGCTTCGGTGACGGCGGGGGAGAAGCGTGCGCGATTGCGGGTGAGTTCCGCGAGGAAGCGGTGGGCGAGCGGGAGGATGTCCTCGATGCGTTCGCGGAGGGGCGGGATGCTGAGTTCGACCACGTTGAGGCGGTAGAAGAGATCGTCGCGGAACCGGCCCTGGCGCACCTCCTCCTCGAGGTTGCGGTTGGTGGCGGCGAGGATGCGTGCGTTGGCGTGGATGTCGCGATTGGAGCCGACGCGTTGGAACCGGCCGTCCTGGGTGACGCGCAGGAGTTTGGCCTGGAGGTTGGGCGACATGTCGCCGATTTCGTCGAGGAAGATGGTGCCGCCGGTGGCTTGTTCGAAGCGGCCGATGCGTTGGGAGACGGCCCCGGTGAAGGAGCCCTTCTCGTGGCCGAACAGTTCGCTCTCGAGGAGGGTTTCGGGGATGGCGGCGCAGTTGACCTTCACCAGGGGGCCTTCGGCGCGGAGGCTCCAGGCGTGCAGGACATCGGCGAGGACCTCCTTTCCGACGCCACTTTCGCCGGTGATGAGGACGCGGCTTTCGGAGGCGGCGATGAGGGAGGCGTCCTCGAAGAGCGCCTTCATCAGCGGGCTGCGCGCGATGATGTGATCGGGGAGTGCCTTCTGTGTGGCGCAGCGCGGGGCTTCCGTGTGGGCGACGCCGAGCGCGTGACGGACAGAGGCGAGGAGTTCGTCGAGATCGATCGGCTTGGCGAGGTAGTTGACCGCGCCGTCGCGGACGGCGTCGACCGCCTCACGGATATCGGCGTAAGCGGTGACGAGGAGGACGGGGAGGACGGCGTGGCGTTCGCGGGCGCGTCGGAGGGTTTCGAGACCCGAGATGCCGGGCATGCGGACGTCGGAGATCATCATGTCGAACTCCTCGGCACCGAGCGTGGCGAGGGCTTCCTCGCCGGAGGCGACCGGTCGCGTGGCAAAACCCTGACTGGAAAGGAATCCGTGGAGCAGGCCGCGTTGTCCGGCGTCATCATCGACGATGAGGATGCGGGGGGAGGGTGCGGGACCGGCGGCGGCGGGCTGGGAGGCGGGGGCCATCTTGGGGGTCAGGAGCGGGCGGGGGTCTTGAGGTGTCGGAGCTGGAAGAGGGCGCCGCGCGGTTGGTTGGCAAGGCATTCGATGTCCCAGCCGTGGGCGAGGACGATCTGGTGCACCACGGCGAGGCCGAGGCCGGTGCCTTCGGCGCGCGTGGTGAAGTAGGGTTTGAAGATTTCGGCGCGATGCTCGGGTGGGACGCCGGGGCCGTCGTCGCGGATATCGAGGTGGAACTCGCCCGCTTCGACGGGGCTGGCGACGATCTCGATGGTGCCATCGCGGTGGGCGGCCTGGATGGCGTTGAGGAGGAGGTTGAAGAGCGCCTGGCGGAGCAATTGTTCGTCGGCGCGCAGGCTGGGGAGGCTGGGGGGGAGCACCAGACGGACCCCGTGTTCCTCGAGATCGGAAGCGAGGGCGCGGGCGACGTCCTGAGTGACGGCGGCGAGATCGACGGCGGCCCAGTGGACTTCGCGCGGGCGCGAGTAGTTGATGAACTCGTTGAGTTGCGCGGTGACGCGGTCGGTTTCGGCGACGATGGCGGTGGCGCGCACGTTGACCTCCGGCGAGCCGGCGGGCTGGCGCGAGATCAGCTGGGCGAGACCGCGGATGATGTTGAGCGGGTTGCGGGTTTCGTGGGCGAGTCCTGCGGCGGCGAGGTTCATCTCCTTGAGGCGCGCGTTGAGTTCGGCGGCGCGCGCGAGTCGGACCTCGAGATCGGCGGAGTGGGCGAGGTTTCGCCAGGCCAGGCCGAGGCCGAGGGCGGAGACCCCGGCGAAGGCGCTGATCATCAGTCGCGCCCAGAGATCCTGGGCGGTGGCTTCCTGGAGGGAGCGGGTGGAGAGCTGGAGGACGAAGCTATGGACGCCCTGCTTTTGGGCGAGCGACTTGAATTCCTGTTCGCTCATCCAGAACGGGCGATTGAAGGGGAACCGGCCATCGCGCCGGCCGCGGCGCGGGCGGCTCGGGGCGTTGGTGGAGGCGGAGTCGGGGGCGTCGGGATCGGGCCGAAACCGCGCTTCGGGTGGCGGCGGCGGTCGTGGGTTGACCGTGTCGCCGGCGTCGGAGTCACGAGTGGGGTTCGGGTTTCGTGCGTCGTCGGGGGGTGGACCCAGGGGCGGGCCGGGTGGCGGACCGCCGGGGGGTCGGTTGGTGGGGAAGCCGGGCATGTCGCTGCGTGAGATCACGATGGTGGCCAGGCGTTCCTCGGGTTCGGAGGTGATGTTGGTGCCCAGATCGACGAGGTTCATGAGGGCCACGGTGTGGGCGGCCCAGTATTCGGCGCTGGGGACGAGGGCTTTGAGTTCCAGGTCGATGGGAGGACCGGCGGAGGCGACGACCTCCACCGAGTCATTGAGCAGCGCGATGGCGTTGAGTTCGCCGGGGCGGATGAGGGAGGCGAGCGCGGATTCGATGCGTTCGCGGGAGATGAGGCCACCGAAACGGCGCTGAGAACGAATGACCAGGCCCAGGGTGCTGGAGATGTCTTTGGCGCGGGTGATGAGTTCAGCGCGGGCGGCGGCGCGGACGCGGCGGTGTTCGACGGACTGCCAGGCGACGACCAGGAGCCAGAGGAGGAGGAGTCCTCCGTAGACGAGGCGCGTCTTCTGGCTGGTCTGGGCGCTCACGGGTGAGGGGGCGGAGGAGCGTGGGGACGGCGGGGTTACTTGGAGGAGGAGCGGCGTTTCCGTCGGGATTCCTCGCGCGTGGGCACGGTTTGCTTTTTGGGCAGGTCCTGGAGGAAGCGGTCGAGTTCCTCGTCGGAGAAAGCCTGGGGCACGAGTTCCTGGTGAGCGCGTTCGCGCGCGGTCATGGCCGAGAGTTGGGACGGCGCCTTGACGATGTGCGGGGTGAGGAAGATGAGCAATTCGGTTTTGGTATCCCCGCGTTCCTTGCGTTTGAAGAGCGTGCCCAGGAGGGGGATGTCGCCGAGGCCGGGGATTTTGCTGTCGGTTTCGGTGCGGCTGTCGGACATCAGGCCGCCGATGACGACGGTTTGTCCGTCGGGCGTGACCACCACCGTGTCGGCGGAGCGCAGGTTGATGACGGGGGCATCGACGTCGGGACCGATGGGCACGGTTTGTTCGGAGAGATTGGAGATCTCGGGGGACACGATCATCTCCACCATGCCTTCGGTGGTGATGAAGGGGGTGACGCGCAGGATGATGCCGACGCTCTGGTAGGTGACCGTGTTGATCTGATTGTTCAGGTTGTCGTAGCGGACGTTGGTGATGAGCGGGACCTGCTGACCGACGGTGATGGTGGCCTGCTGGTTATTGCGGGCGAGCACGGAGGGTCGGGAAAGGATCTCGGATTTGCCGGCCTCGGCGATGGCGCGGAGCGTGGCTTGGAAATCGGTGCCGAGGATCTGGTAGATGCCGGCGCCGGGCGCGGTGGGGACGACTCCCTGAGGGTTCATGCCGAAGATCTGGCTGACCCCGCCGGTGGTGGAGTTGCCCATGTTCTTCTGGTACGAGCCTTCGATGCCGAGGTCGATGCCCTTGCGATAGGTGACCTCCAGGAAGACCACCTTGATCAGCACCTGGGGCGCCGGGCGGTCGAGATTGGTGACCACCTGGCTGATGTAGGAGGCCGTCTCCTCGTCGGCAACGACGATGAGCTTACGCGTCTCCTGGTCATAGGTGATCGTGGCGCCCCCGATTTCGGTGGCGGACGGATAGGAGGCGGTGCCTGTGCCCGCGGTGCGCGCCCGGGCGCCGGTGGTGACCTGGCCG
Organism: Verrucomicrobiales bacterium; assembly: GCA_020845805.1. GTDB lineage: Bacteria > Verrucomicrobiota > Verrucomicrobiia > Limisphaerales > CAIMTB01 > CAIMTB01. The sequence goes on from JADLFD010000089.1 coordinate 19,828, forward strand.
GGTGCGGAGGCGGGGAGGAGTCCGAGAAGGGCCAGGATCAGGGGGATCCAGGCACTCCGGGAGCGGCGAAGGAGGGAGTTCATGAGTGGGGATGAGGTGGGGGAAAGAAGCTCGAGCTCAGTATGGGGCGCGGCGCGGCCGATCAGTTGCCACCGAAGCCACCGCCTCCGCCGCCGGTGCCGAAGCCATTCCCGGTGCCGCCGGTCTGATTGCGGTTTTGGGTTTGGCGGTTGTTGAGCTGGTTGGCGTTTTGCCGTTGCGAGTTCTGGGTGTTGCGACCCGCGGTGGTGCTCTGGTTGGGGAATAGATTCTGCAGCACTTCCTGCACCGCCTGCGGATCGGAGTTTTCGACGGAGTACACGAACACCTTCTGTTTGCGCGCGGGGTCGGAGTCGAGTTGTTCGAGCATGCGCGCGATCTGTTCCATGAGATCACGGGCGGCACTGACGACGATGGAGCGCGTGCGGAGGTCGGGGACCGCGACGACTTCGTTCTGCTTTTGCGACCGGGCACTTTGATCGGCGCTGCCGTTGCGATTGGCTCCCGTGCCAGCGGCGCCGCCGCCGCGGCCGAAGGGACCGGCTCCGCCAAAGGCGCCGCCGAAGCGGAGCTGGCCGCCCTGGGAGGAAGACTGCTGACGGGTGGTCGAGGAGAAGAGTCCAGTGAGCAGGTCGGCGGTCTCCTGCGGATCGGCGTACTTCAGGCGGAAGACACGTAGCTCAGTGATTTCCTCCACGTTGGTATCCACCTGCGTGACCACGCCTTCGATGATGACCATTTGTTCCTCGGGCGCGTTGACCACGACGGAATTGCTGCGTTCATCGGCGACGGCGACCACCTTGGTGGTGGGGGCACGGCCCCCGGAGGCGGAGGCATCGGTGGCAGCGCCACCGCCGCCGGGGCCGCCGGGGCCACCGGGGAAGCCGCCCCGGAGTGCGTTGAAGAAGCGGCCCTGGCCGCCGGTGTTGTTGCCGGTCCGGGACGTGTCGGTGGAAGGGAAGAGATCGCGGATCATGGTGGAGACCGCCTTGGCGTCGGCGTAGCGCAGTGGGAAGACGCGCACGGACGAGACGCTGGCGATGGCGGTGTCGAGCGCTTGAACGATCTCGGCCATGCGCCGGATGTTGGTCTGGGTGTCGGTGACGACGAGGGCGTTGCCCCCTTCGTTGGCGGTGAGCGTGGCGGTGTCCGGCAGGAGCGGTTGGAGGTCCTTGGTCAGTTGGACCGCGTTGATATAGCGCACGGGAATGATCTGCGTGACGATTTCGTCGGAGCGCGGGATCTCGGCGGGTTTATTGCCGGAGATCACCGGGATATCGCGCTTCTTGGCATCGCTGCGACTGACGATGGTGAGGGTGCGTTCGTTGCGGATGGCGGCGTAGCCGTTCTTGTTCAGGACCGAATTGAGGAGGGTGATGGCCTCCTCTTTCGAGAGGGGTTGATTGCTCCAGACGTCGACCTTTCCGCGGATCTCGGTCTCCAGATTGATGATGAAGCCCGCGGCATCACTCAGGTAGTCGAGGACCATCTCCAGCGGCACGCCGCGGAAGTTGAAGCGCAGTCCGGGTTCGCCGTTGGCGGCGCGTTCGACGGGCGGTGCGGGGAGAGTGGAACGGCGCTCGGTGCGCGAGGGGCGCGCTCGTTCCTCGCCGCGCTGGCGGAAGGGCTCGCGGTCGGCCGTGGCGGGTTCGTCGGCGGGCACGGGGGTGCCGGGGGTCGGCGCCGGTTCGGCATCGACGGCGGGGCTGGGCTCCGCCGGGACCGGCTGCGTCAGGGCGGGCGTCTCCTGCGGGGGGACTTCGGGGGCGGGATCGGCGGCGAGGGCTTGTCCGCAGAGGAGCAAGCCGCCGAGCCAGCGGGAAAGGGCGCGCATGGGCTTCATTTCAGTTCCTTTTCGCGTTGCTGCATGAGTCGTTTCAAAACGTCGCTGACCTCGCCGCCGCCGCTGCTGGAGCTGGCGGAGGAGGCGTCGGAGGAAGGGGTCGTGGTGGTGGGAGCGGGGGTCTCTCCTGATCCCGAGCCCGAGCCGGCGGCGGGGGGAGCGGCGATGTCGGACAGTTGCCATTCACCGTCGTCTTCCCGCCGTAGGTGGCGGCTGACCATGAGATCGAGGGTCTGGTCGCCCGCGCGGAGCCGGATGCCGTTCTGGGAAATTTCGTCGATGGTATGCCCGGCGATGGTGCCGCCGGTCTGGAGCACTTTGCGGAACTCGCTGCTGGAGCCGTCGAAGAAGGCGAAGCGGCCTTTTGCATAGGCCATCGTGCCGACCAGGGAGATGGACTCCACTTTGGGGGCGCGACGGGTTTCGCGCGGCCGACCAGAGCCTGGACCGCGTGCCGTGCGGGTCGGATTGAAGATGTTGCGTTCCGAGATGATGCGGAACGAGGGATAGTCGGCGCGCGCGCCGGGGGACGCGTTGGTGGGCGTGACAGTGGCGGGAGCGTCGGAAGTGCTATCGAGAGCGGAGGCGACCGAGTTGGTGTCGATGGACGACTCACTCGAAAGGGCCGTGTCTGGCGCCGCGTTGGCGGTTGAGTTCGTGCGGGTGGTGGACGAGTTGGGGACGTCATTCGTCCTGGCCGGGGCGGGGACCTCGATGGCGTTGGCGCGGTTGGTTTCCGCGGCGTCGGCGGCGCGAGCCAGTGGGGTCAGAGCCAGGGCCAGGGCCAGAGTGAGGGCAGAGGCGACGGACAGCGCGAGGGCGGTGGCGCGCAGGGGGCGGGGACCGTCGAGGTGAACTCGGCGGGGGCCGAACGGTGGGTGGAGAGTCGCGTCGCTCATGACTTGGGCGGGGCGGAAGGGGTCGCGGGTCCGGGCGCGAGGACGAGACCACTGACCTGGATGCCGAGAGTGAGTTGCTGACCCTGGGGATCGCGCGTGCCGAGTTCGAGGGATTCGACGCGCACGGCGAGTGGGTCCTGTTCGAGGAGGTAGAGGAATCGCGTCAAGCTGGAGAGCGAGCCGAAGGCATCGGTTCGGCATTCGATGGTCACCTGGTCCTTGGTGTCGCGTTTCCATTGCGGTCGGATGGAGGCGATCCCGACGCCGCTTTCCTGGGACCAGCGGTCGAAAGCTTTGAGAAGGGTATTCTCGGCCGCGGAAGGTTCGGCGGGAAGGGTGTTGGTCCTCATGGTCCCCCAGCGTTCGCGCAACGTGTGATCGCGTTGGAGGAGGGCTTCGCCTTGGGCGACCTGCAGGCGCAGCGACGCGAGGCGTTGGGTGCGGGCTTTCCACGAACGGGCGAGCGGGCCGACGAGGGCGCGATCGCCGACGAGGAGGATGAGGGCGGTGGCGGCGAGGACCACGAGGGTCCGTTGGCGGTTCTGCGGGTTCATGGCGCGGGCGGGTCGCCCCATTGGAAGTGGAAGGTGAACTCGAGCGGGGTTTTGCCGCGCATTTGTTCGACCTTGAGATCGGAGACCTGGGAAGAGGCGCGGAGTTTATCGAGGGCCTGGAGGAGGGCCTGGCGGTCGCGAGCGACGCCGCTGCACACGATGGTGGCGGGAGGGCGCAGCTCGAAGGATTTGGCGGAGAGCGAATTGTCCTCGGGAAAGGCCTCGGTGAGGCGGCGGAGGATGCTGAGCGATTTTTGTGACTCGTCGAACCAGGGCCGGAAGCGTCGAATGTTCTGCTGGATCTGGTCGAGTTGTTGGGCCTGGGTGGCGATGGCGTTCCAGCGGTTGTTCCAGTGCCAGAGTTGGATTTGCTGGATGAGAAAGGCGGCGATGACCAGGGCGGCGGCGGCGGCGACCGGCACCCCGAACCAGCCCAGGCGGCGGTTGGCGAAGCGCGCGCGGAGGCGTTGCCACGCGCTGAGGCGCGGGGGGAGGAACTCGATGGGGGTGGCGGTCCCGGTGAGATGGCGCAGGCCGAGGCTGAGGGCGGGGGTCACCGCGGTGCCGGTGGGGACTTTGACGGGAAACTCTGCGGGGGCGTAGTCCCGGACCGACTCGACGCGCAGGTTCCACGCCTCGGCCTTGCGGTGGAGGAGGTCGGCGATGGCCCGGGCGGGCTCGTCGCGTCCGTACACGCGGGCGCGACGGATGGCATCGCGCAATTCCGGCGGCAGTTGGCCGAGCGTGATGCGGAGGTCGCGCAGGAACGTCTCGGGGTCGTGGCCGAGGGGGGCGTCGGGCGAGGCGTCGCCGACTTCGATCGTGCGCAGGAGCGCGATGCCGCCGCCGTGGGTGACCTGGAGGGCGACATGGGAACCTTCGTGCAGGATGGTGAGCGCGCTTTCCTGGCGGGCGTCGGCCGGCGGGTGCAGGGCGGCGGTGGCGAGCGAGAGTGTGAGCGGGCGGAGACGGGCGGCGGCGAGCACTGCCTCGAGGCGGTGCACGGACTCGCGGGGCACGGCGAGCAGTTCGGCGAAGGAGGCGCCGGCGGCCGTTTGGAAGAGGGACTGGGCGACCAGGAGGTCCTCGGGCGGATAGGGAAACCCGCGCTCGGCCTCGAGTTGAAGGAAGCTCTCGAGGTCCGCGCCCTGCAGCGGCGGGAGCGCGACCTGGAGGGAGAGCACCCACGACGACGGCAGGCATACGGTACAGGCGCGTTCGCGCACCCCGGCGGTGTCGAGGAGCTTGCGCAGATCCCGGCCGACGAGCTCGGGCTCGGGTCCGAGCAGGGGAAGGGCGAGGTCCTGCGCGAAGGCGTGGCGCAGGGTGACCGAACCGTTGCTGCGACGGATTTCGATGCCTTCCACCCGGCTGGGCCCGAAGGCGAGGGCCAGGACGGAGGTGGCGGACTTGGGTTTGCGATGGGTGGTCATCGGTTTCGCGCGGCGAGAAGGAACGAACGGCGGACTTCGCGTCCGAGGCTCCATCCGAAATCAGTGAGATCACGGCGGGCGACGAGGCGGGGGGCGGCGCCGGAGAGGTCGCAGATGAATCGGACGCGGCGGTATCCGCGGCCGTGGCGACCGACGGCGGCGACATCGGCGACAAACTGCGTGGTGCGGCTGGAGAGGAAAGGTCCGGCCTGCGTGGCCTGGGATTCGTCGAGCACCTCGGTGACCCAGGCCAGGGAAGGTGGGGCGGTGCTGGCGTTGGAGCGACGGCGGGCGACCAGATTGGGAGCGAGGTCGGGACCGATGCCCGGGATACAGGCGAGCACCGCTTCGCTGGCGGTGTTGACGTTGACCGTGGCGTTGGTGGCGGGGGCGCCGGCGGTGACCGAGCCCTCGATCTGGGCGAACTCGTCGGGAGTGAATCCGGCGCGCAGGTAGAACTGGAGCGGGCTCGCGAGCTGGGCGGTATTGGTACCGAGCTGGCGCAGCAGGGCGTTGGCGCGGTCGGCTCCGAATTTCTCCTGGAGCAGCGTGGCGAGCTGCTGACGGTCGCCGGTGGTGACGTTGATCAGGGCGTTGCCTTCGTCATCCACGGTGGGCGGTCGAGTCCAGAGCGTGAGATACTCGATGAGGCCTGGATCCAGATGTCCGTCGCGGTTGTCGACCGGGGGTGACTGATCGCCATCGTTCTCGTTGGAGTCGAGGACGCCATTGAGGTTGGTATCCTCGCCGTAGAGGATTTCGGTGGTCATGCCGCGGACGAGACGAAGTTCCTCGAGGGATTCGAAGGGCGCGTTTTTGCAGCGGTAGGGTTGGTTCAGACGCTGGTAGGTCTCGTCCTCGGCACCCCCGTCTCCGGCGTCCGAATCCTCATCACGCCAGTCAACGATGGCGGCGGCGAGCTCGGCGGTCATGCGGGGGAGCCATTGGAGCATCTCCGCAGTGGCGCTGTTGAGTGGGAGGCGTGCGCCTTCATCGGCGAGGCTGAATACGGGTTCTTCCTGGGCGGTGTCGGTCTCCGGGCGGCCGATGAACCAGAACTGAGCTTCGCCAATGGGCACCGCTTCAGCGCGATAGGACCAGGAATCGGGCAGGCGCCCGGGAATTTCGAGATCGGCCAGCAGGTTGGTCACGTACTTCGCGGCGCCGAGGATGGCTTGGTCGGCCTGGACCGCGGCGACGCGGTTCTCGGAGGCGCGGAGTTCCATGGACATCGAGTTCGCGAAGTAGAGCGCGAGGCTGACGAGTCCGAAGGTCACCCAGAGCACGATGATGAGCACCGACCCCCGTTGGGCGCGGGGCGAGGTGGGCGCGGGAGGGATCCCGGCAGGGGAACCGGTGGCGCGAGGAAACGCTGGAGGGGGCAGCGTCATAGGCTGGAACCTGGGCCACCGGGCGGGGGACCTCCCGCCGCACCGCCACCCGGATTTCCCCCGGAGCCCGAGCCCGAGCCGCCGGTGTTTCCACTGGGAGAACCTCCGGAGGAACCGCCGGTGGACGAGGCGGACGTGCTGGCGGTGTCGGTGGTGTTGGTCGAGCCGTCGAGGAGGATGGGGACCACCGTCGTGATGACGGGAGGGAGCGGGCCACGGGACGCGTTCGGTTGCGCGAGGGCCTCCGCGTCGCTGAGGCCGGACCCGGCCTCGAGCTGCAGTTCGACCTTGATCGCCGCGGGCAGCGGGGTGGCGGCGGTGGCGGAGTCCCAGGTGGTCTGCCATTGGGTGCCGTCGTGGTAGAGGAGCGTGAGGGATTCGACCCCGTCGAGCACGGGTTCGTAGGCCGGCGATTCGGTGACCGTGGCGAGCAGGTTGCGGGTCACGGCGCGGACGAGTTGCTTGCCGTGGGCGCGGTTGGTGGAAGGCAGGACGAGATAGGCGACTTTTTGGACCTCAGGCCACGGGGTGAGATCGTCGAGCGTGGCGCTGGCGGTGAAGAGATCGGGGGTGACCTGACCGGGGAGGAGGGAGTTGGTGGGCACGGTGGCGAAGGCGCCCGACATCGTGGTGCCGGGGGGCACCAGACTGGCGAGGTCGCGGGTGACCAAGTTGAGGGCGCGCTGGACGGGGAGCGCGCTTTCGATCAGGCGGGTGGTGCGTTCGCGCAGGCGGAGAGCGGAGAAGAAGACGCCGTTGATGGCCACGAGCACCACGGCGCCCACGGTGATGGCCAGGAGGACCTCCAACAGCGTGAAGCCCGCCGCGCGGGGCGCGGGGTTCGACATGCTGGAGGAGGGCCGGTTCATGGATGGGCAACGTGGAGGCGGAGTCAGAGTCCGGCCAGGGTGGAAACGCGGAGGTCGTACTCGCGGCCCTGGACCGTGTAATCGACGACCACGGTGACCAGGCGCATGGAGTCGATGGGCCACCATTCGGTGCGGACCGACCAGCGATACTCGGATTCCCCTTCGAGGACTGTGCCGCGGGTGGGGGCGGCGAGGCCCTGGCTGGCGGCGCGCCATTCGTTGAGGACGTTTCCAGCGACGCGCGCGGCGACGGTTTTACGTTGTCCGAGTTGTCCCGCCAGGCTGGCGACGCGAAGGGCTTCGAGAGCGACCGGGATCACGATGCCGAGAAGCGCGAGTGCGGCGAGGACTTCGGCCAGGGTGAAGCCCGCGGTGCGAGCGCGCCGGACGGTTCGGCCGCCGGCGACGAAGCCGGCCGGGCTCACGCGATGAGCGTGGGCCGCGGGAGCTTCGGGGCGAGGGTGGCCGGGAAAGTACATGGCGTGGCGGCGAGGTGGGGTTAGTAGGTGGCCCGGAGGACGGGTCGTTCCGTGCGCAGTTCGTAGGCCAGGCGATTGGTGGTTTGCACCAGCCAGAGGGCCTCCGTCTCGCCCCGGCGCAATTCAATCGAGTCCGGGCTGCGCGCATCGAGGTAGCCATCCGGGAGCAGTCGGATGGCGGGGAGCCCGGTCAGCGGGCGTTGGTCGAGTGTGGAACGTCGTGCGGTGAGCGTGGCGGTGCCGGGAGTGCTGAGCGACGAGAGCGTGCCGAAGACGCGGGAGACGGGCGGTTCGGTGATCCGGATTTCGAGGGTGTCCTCGATTTCGAACTCCAGCGCGCGCGTGTCCTCGTCCAGGTCGGCGGCATACCCGGCGGCCATTTGGAGGCCATAGCGGCGGGCGGTGGGATCGAACCACAGGACCATGGGCACACCCTCGGTGACGGCGCGATTCTGGCCATAGCGCGCGAGGGACTGGAGTCGCCGCGCTTCGGAATCGAGGGCGCGCCCGCCGAAGAAGCGGCGGAGCGTGGGCAGGGCGGCGCCGAACCCGATGACGAGCAGCGCCATGACGAGGATGAGCTCGAGGAGCGTGAACGCGGCGGGCGATCGCGAGATCGCGGACTTAGCGGGTGAGTTGGAAGTTGGTGATGTCATCTTCCGTGCCGTCCTGTCCGTCCGCACCGGCGGAGGAGAGGTCGTAGGACGTGGTGTTGCGGCGGCCCGGGCATTCGTAGACGTAAGGGCGGTTCCAGGGGTCGGCGGGGATATCCTTCAGGTAGGGACCCTTCCAGGTTTGGGAGTCGCGCGGCTGCTGGACGAGGTTGAGGAGACCGTCCTTGCCCTTCGGGTAGGAACCGTTGTCGACCTCGTAGGCGTCGAGCGCGGTGGCGAACGACGCGAGCTGGGTTTTGGCGGCGGTGACGCGTGCCTGCTCGGTGCGGCCGGCGAACTTGGGCACGACGATGGCGGCCAGGATGCCGAGGATGACGAGCACGAGGAGCAGTTCGATCAGCGTGAAGGCGAGGGAGGCAGGGCGTCGCCGGCGGGAAGGAGCGGGGATTCTCATGCGGGGGGAGGTGGGGGTTGCGTTACTTGATGTAGTCCTGGAGCGTGAAGATGGGGATGACCATGCCGATGAAGATGGTGCCGATCATGCCGGCGATGAGGAACAGCATGAGCGGTTCGGCCAGGGCCACGGCGGTGCGCAATTGGCGATCAAGGTCGCCCTCGGTGAGGTCGGCGATGCGCACGAGTTCGCGGTCGAGCCGCGCGCTTTCCTCGGCGACGGCGATCATCTCCAGCGTGGCTCCGGAGAACAGCGCGGGACACTCGGCCAAGCTGGGCCCAAGGGCCTTCCCCTCTTTGACGCGGTCGATGGAGTTGGAGACCGCGTCGACGAGAATCTGATTTCCCAGCGAGCGGCGCGCGACATTGAGGCCGTTGATCAGGGGCACACTCGCGCCGAGCAGTGTGCCGAGCATGCGGCAGAAGCGCGCCATGGCGAACTGAGCCACCAGCGGTCCGACCACGGGCAGGCGCAGTATGACGCCCTCCCACGTGCGACGGCCGGCAGGCGAAAGGAACCAGGTGCGGGCCAGCAGCAGGCCGACACCCAGTGCGAGCGCGACGAAGAGGCCGTAGGAACGGATCACCTCGCTCGCGGAAACGATGAGCTGCGTGAGCAGGGGAAGCCTCGCGCCGAAGCCGGCGAAGATGGTCTGGAATTTCGGGATGAAGAAGACCAGGAGGAAGACCAGCACTCCCAGCGCGAGGGTTAGCAGGATGACCGGGTAAAGCATCGCGGCGAGCACCTTGCCGCGGATCTCCTTCTCGCGCGCCTGGAAGTCGGCGATCTGGGCGAGCACCACATCCAGGAAGCCACCGGCTTCGCCGGCCTCGACCATGGCCACGTAAACGCGTGGGAAAGTCTCGGGCGACTTGGCCATGGCGTCGGCCAGGGACATGCCGTCGACGACACGGTCGTGGATTTCCTTCCACTTGGCGCGCGCCTGGGGTGCGCCGGCTTCCTTGTGCAGGATTACGAGCGCGCGGCTGAGCGGCACGCCAGCGGCCAGCAGGCTGGACAGCAGGCGCGTGAAATTCTCCAGCATGCGCGCCGTGATGCGCGGACTGCCGCCCAGGGAAAGGAGGGGGGACGACGCGGCCTCGGCGCGCGGCGCGGCGGGGGCCGTGGCGGAGCCAGGCGAATGGTGCTTGCCGTTGGGGACGGGCGAGGAGGCGGCGACGGGTGCCGGGTGCGAAGCGCGGGCGGCACGCGGGGTGCGCGCAGCGGCGTTCTGTTCGACGAGGCTGATCGGGCGCAGCCGTTGTTCGTCGATCCGACGCAAAGCTTCCTGGCGTCCGCCGGCTTCGATCTGCCCTTCGGCGATCGACCCGTCGGCCTGGAGTGCGCGGTATTGGAACGTGGCCATGGGCTGGCGGGTCAGTGGGCGGGCGTGGCGTTGGCCAGCATCTCGGCGGCGCTGTCACCGGCCTCGGTGCCCTGGGATTGTTCCTTGGTCACGCGAAGGACTTCCTCCGGTGTGGTGACGCCGGTGCGGACCAGTCGCCATCCGTCTTCGGCCAGGGAGCGCATGCCCCCCTTGCGTGCTGCCTCACGCAGGATATCGCTGGAGACATTCTTGAGGATGAGCCGCCGAAGCTCGTTGTCGGTGTCCATCCACTCGAAGACCGCGCGGCGTCCGTGGTAGCCGGTCTGCCGGCAGGCGCGGCAACCCACCGCGCGGTAGATCTTCGCCTCGCGCGGAATGCCGAGCTGCGCCTTGAACGCCTGGGCCGGCGTCGAGGTGTCCTCCTGCTTGCACTGCGGGCAGAGCACGCGCACGAGACGTTGGGCGAGCACGGCTTCGAGGGAGGACGCGACGAGATAGGGTTCGACCCCCATGTCGACGAGGCGGGTGAGTGCGCCGGGGGCGTCGTTGGTGTGCAGTGTGGAGAAGACGAGATGGCCGGTCAGGGATGCCTGCACCGCAATCTGCGCGGTTTCCTGATCGCGGATTTCGCCGACGAGCACGACGTCCGGATCATGCCGCAGGATGGAGCGGAGCCCGCGCGCGAAGGTGAGCCCAGCTTTCTCGGAGACCTGGATTTGATTGATGCCCTTGAGTTGGTACTCGATGGGGTCTTCGATGGTGATGATCTTACGGACGGCGTCGTTGATCTCGTTGAGGGCGGTATAGAGCGTGGAGGTCTTGCCGCTGCCGGTGGGGCCGGTGACGAGGATGATGCCGTGGGGCAGTGCGAGCACCCGGCGGAAGGAGCGCAACTCGCGTTCGTCCATCCCGAGATCCTCCATCCCGCGCAGAGTGGAGCTCTGGCGAAGAAGGCGCAGCACCACGGCTTCGCCGTGCAGCATGGGGATGACCGAGACGCGGATATCGACCTCGTGGGCATCGACGCGAATCTTGATGCGGCCGTCCTGGGGCAACCGTTTCTCGGCGATGTTGAGATGGCTCAGGATCTTGACGCGCGAGACGATGGCGGGCTGGAACCGCTTGATCTGAGGCGGGACCGGGATTTCCTGGAGCACGCCGTCGATGCGGTAGCGGATGCGGAGTTCGTCCTCGAACGGTTCGAGGTGAATGTCGGAGGCGCGGAGTTCGATGGCGTCGCGCAGGACCTGATTGACGAAGCGGATGATCGACGCGTCTTCGGCCGCATTGTCGAGGTTGGTGTCGTCGTCCTTGGAATCGTCCACCACCTCGAAGGGCGTCTCCTCCTCGAGCGTGTTGAGGGTGTCGGCCCCCACGCCGAGATGCTTCTTCATCTCGCGCAGGATGGCCTCGGTGGGGGCGAGCACCGGTTTGAGGCGGAGGCCGGTGACCGTCCGCAGCGTGTCGAGGCCCTGAGTGGCGAAGAGGCGGCTGGTGGCGACTTCGACGCATCCGTTGGTGCGACGCAGGGGCAGCAGTTCGTCGCGCAGGAGGAGACGGGCGGGGAACAGCGAGAGGACCTGCTTGTCGGGTTCCACGCCGTCGAGCGCGGTGAATTCGAGGTCGTATTCGCGGGCGAGCCAGCGGAGCACGTCGTCTTCCGAAGCGGGCGTCACCTCACCGCCCCGGAGACCGGGGCTTCCGCCCGATAGCGCGTCCGCGTCCCCAGGCGACAGTTGTCGCGCGGCGACCATGCGTTGCAGCAGGTCGGTCGGGGTCGAGGTGACGTTCTCGGGGTTGGCCATGGTGCCGGGGCGGCGGGTGGTTTGGGGTGGGTTGGGTACGGGTGCCTATCCCGTGAGGGAAATCGAGATGATGGGCGAATCCCGGGCGCCGACTCAGTCGAGCAACCCCATCAGCACGGCGGCGGCTTCCTGCCGGACCGAGAGCACTTTGCGCAGCTCGTCCTGGGCCTTGGCGAGATTCGCCTGCTTGGCCTTACGCGCGTCGCGGTACTTGGCCAGCTTGGTCTTGATCTCTTCCGCCGAGGCCTTGGCGTCGATGGCCTTCTGGAGTTCCTCCGCCTCGGGAAGCTGGGAACCGCCGAATCCGCCCGGACCCCCACCCCGATTGGCGCGTGCGCCCTCCTGACCGTCGTTGCCGCCGCCCTGGCGCTGCGGGCGCATCATGCCGAACCCGCCGCGGCCGGATCCGGCGTCGCGCCGCGCTTCGTTCACCTTGTTGACGCGTTCCTCGATGATCTTCCATTCGTCGTCGCCCTTGATATCGAGCACCTCGCGGTACCGTTCCATCATGCGCTGCCGCATCTGCTCGGGGTCGAAGTTCCCGCGACCGGGGCGTTCTTGGCCTCCACCGGTCTGTTGGGCGATGGCGGAAGGGGTGGCGAGCAACACGCTGGCGGCGATGCCAGCCAGGGTCAGGATCTGACGGAGATGCATGTGATCAGGGATTTGAGGGTTGGGGTGCGAGCGCCGGGGCAAACCCGGCACGCCGGTGAGGATATTGGGCTCTCAGCCGACGCATGTTAGGCGTTAAGAGGCAGTTCCCATGCCAACGCCCGGGTGAACGAGGGTCGGAA
>JADLFD010000090.1 GCA_020845805.1 Verrucomicrobiales bacterium
CAATCGCGCGCCGGTGGTTGAACCGGTCGCGGTCTCCGTCGTGGGGGGAAGTTCGCTGGTGCTCGACTTGTCCCGGTTCGCAACGGATCCCGATGGCAACCGACTCTTCTTCACCGTGACGGGAGTCACCGGCGGTGTCCTGCGACTGATCGATGGCGGCACCCAGGCGGTGTTCACCCCCACCGCCGGGTTCTCTGGTGCTGCCACGTTCCGGCTTCGCGCAGATGACGGCGCGCTGCGTTCGGAAGAGGTGACGGTCCCCGTGCAGGTGGCCGCAGTGGTGTTCACCCGATTCCGCATTGAAGGCGCGGATGCATTGGTCGGGGTCGGCGCCACCACCCGGTTGCGGCTGATCGGTGAGTCGGCCCAAGGAGACGTGGAGTTGGATCCCTCGGTGTACACCGTGACCTCCGCCACTCCCACCGTAGCACGCGTTTCACCTGACGGGACGGTCCTCGGGGTGACGGCCGGGGCGGCGCTCATCGAGTTCACCCTGGCTTCCGGTGGGCGGCTCGCCGCAGCACTGACCGTGGGCACGGTCCGGGATGCGCGCCTGATCGAGTTCTATCCGCTCAGCTACACGCTGCAACCGAGCGAGACACGGCAGATGATCGTGCGACTGCGCACCGAGTCGGCGGTCACGGATCTCACCGGCTCGGCCGCTGGCTCGCGCTACTATGTGAGTGATCCGACCGTCGCAAGCATCAGTGCCGAAGGATTGCTCACTGCGCTGAAGCCAGGCGTGGTGACCGTCACCCTGGTGAATGGCGGGCGCAGTGAACGCGCTGCGGTCCTGGTCGCCACTCCGGCTGCCAACGGTGCCACCGTGGGGACCGGGGGCGGTATGGTCGGGGGCAACGACGTGGTGGTCGGGATTCCGGCCGGAGCCCTGACCGGGGATACTCCGGTTCGGATCCTTCCCTACACCCAGGCCGAGTTGCCCTTCGCGCTGCCTTCCGGATTCGATTTCCTCGGCGGTGTCCGCATCGATGTCGGACGCGCGTTCCTGGAAGAGGGATTGAGTCTCGAGGTTCCCGCTCCGGCCGGTTCGAAGCCAGGGGACGTGATCTACATTTTCCAACCCGGTGTGCTGCGCACCGGCGACGCCGCCGCCGATGAACAGGGCTGGCTCCTCATGGACTCCATGGTGGTCGGCAATGACGGGCGCATGCGCACCACCTCACCCCCGAACCTCGGGTTCATGCATCGACCTGGGGAAGGCGGACAATATTTCGTGCCCAGCACCACGGGAGCGGCGGCGTTCTCCACCACCACCATCCTCGGGCTGCTCCATGGCATCGAGGACTATGGCACCCGCCTCCAAGCCTACCAGACCGTGACCGGCCGCGGAAAATCGGCCCCGATCGTCAGCGCCCAGACCGCCACTGGTGGGGGGCCCGACGGCCCGAAGTTCTTCGTGTTCCCCGGCATCCTGGGCGACTTCCTCCTCCCCATGTCCGGGACGCTGGGGTACCGCCTCGAGACCCGGTACTCCGAGCCCGTGGGCCTGGTGTCAGTGGGGACCACCGACGTGAAGGTGAACCCCGGCGAAACCGTCACCTACGGTCTCCCGCTGCCCGCGCGCTACGTGGTGCGGAACCTCGTGCCGCCCACGATTCGTGCCATCACCTTCGATTTTGGACCCGATCCCGCCCGTCCCCAGCCGCGCATGGTGCTCGAGGGCACGGATTTCCTGCTCACGACCAACCCGTTCCCGACCGCGCCGGATTTCCTGGGTGACGAGGTGGAAGATCTGTTCGTGACCATCGAGGTGGGCGGGCGCGATACCTTCGATGACAAAGGCAACGTCCAGTATGTGGGCGGGGCCGACCTGGTCATCGACGGACCGGCCCTCGTCGCTCCGAACCCGAAACGTCTCGAGGTGAAGATTCCCGCCGGCGCCTACGTGGCTGGCGGTTATGTCACCGTGAGCCGGCGCGTGATGGCGCCCGTCGACGGCGAATTCGAGATCCAAACCGTGGTCGGCAACCCGTCGCAGCTGATTCCCTCCAATCGATACTCCTTCGCCGTCAACTCGGGTGCGGACTCGGTCTCCGCCATGGATCACTTCCACACCAGCCCGGTGGGCGCCGGGGCTGGCGGCGGGGCCAAGGTGGATGTGGTGGAGGTCGCGCGCATCGTCTTCAACTCGGATCTGCCCACCACCACCCTCTCCCCGCGCAACTCAGTGTTCAGCGGGGATGGCACCCGCCTCTACGTCGCGTTGAATGGGGGCAGCGGCATCGCGGTGATCGACACCGTGGCGCTGCAGGAAATCGACACCGATCCCGACACGTTCGGAGTCCAGCATATCCAGCTGCCCCTTGGATCGCGGCCCTTCGATCTCGCCGCGGAAACCAACAGCCGCTACCTCTACGTCAGCGACGAGGCCTCCAACGTGATCTATGTCGTCGACATCGATCCGTTCTCCGAAACCTTCCACAGCAAGGTGCGATCCATCGCCGTCGGGCCGGCCCCGCTCGGACTCCGCGGCCTGGCGCTGAACGCAGACGAAAGCCACCTCTTTGCCGCCGCACCCGGCCGCACCATTTTCGGTAATTTCGGGGCCACCAACGGCGCGGTGGTCATCGTGCAGACCAATCTTGCCACGCGCGAGGAACCCGGCGTGCCCACCATCGGGCCCATGTCCGTGGCCGTGGGTCCCGAACCCTACGATGTCACGGCCACCGATGACGCGAACGTGATGCTGTTCGTCGATCGGTTGGATGACAGCCGCGGCGTGGGTGTCCTGCGTCGCCTGGCCGGTTCCAACTTCTGGGATCCCAATTACGTCAGCATCGTCGAGTTCG
>JADLFD010000091.1 GCA_020845805.1 Verrucomicrobiales bacterium
ACCCATGTCTGGACCAAGCGCCCGCCCATGCTACCCAACCGCGCGCGCCAGCGCGAGGGGTCTCCGCACCCCCACGCTCCATCTTCCTGCGCTTGATCTTCCTTCCCTTGATCTTTGTGCCCAATCCCTCCGACCCCCGCGTTCCCACGCCCTGATTCCGGCCTCTTTCCCGTTCCCACTGCCCAACCCTTGCCTTGCGTCGTCCTGCCCCTCGTGCGATGGCAGACCCGTGGATTCGCCAGCCGACCGATTTCAAGAGCGCTACGACGACGCGATGTTCGACTTCACCACCGGCGACTACGACTCCGCCATCGCGAAACTCGAAGCCATCCTCGCCGAGGACCCGGAGCACTTCGACGCGCGGCTCTCGCTGGGCATGTCGTGGTACCGGAAGGGTGATTTTCCGCGCGCCATCGCCGAGGGGCACAAAGCCGAAAAGCTGCGTCCGAACGAACAATTGGTGCACACCAACCTTTCCCTGTTCTACATGAAGTCCGGGGACAAGAAGACCGCCGAACATCACGGTCTCCAGGCCCGCATCTCGTCGTGGCGCGGCAACATGACCCAGCCCGCCGGGGACACGCCGGACCCGGAATCTGAACTCAAGATGGCCGCCCCCCCCGCGGCCCCTGTTAAACTGCCCACCAAGTTCCCCGAGCAACCCTGGAAGAAGAAGCCGGGCTCCGCCCCCACCCCACCCCCGACCCACTGACCGCCCGACTCGCCATGAGCACCTACCCTCCCGTCGCCAATGTCGACAGCCTCCCCCCCGGCACCGGCCGCACCGTCGAGGTGCACGGTCGCCGCTTCGCCCTCTGGAACATCGACGGCGAATTCCATGCCATCGACGACGATTGCCCGCACCGCGGCGGGCCGCTCGGGGCGGGGGTTCTTCAGGATGGGCACGTGCACTGTCCGCTCCATGGCTGGGCGTTCGATCCGAAAACGGGCGCCTGCCTCAGCAACCCCGCCCGGCCCGTCCACTGCCATCCCGTGAAGATCGAGGCTGGCCAGGTCTGGATTGCCTTCTGATAGTGGCCCCCTCTTTCTCATGAAATCCGCCTACGAACTCGCGATGGAGCGACTGGCCAAGCAGTCGCCCACCACCAAACTTTCCGACGCTCAGAAGCGCGAACTCGCCGAACTCGACTCCAAGTACAAGGCGCGCGTCGCCGAGCGCGAAATCTTCCTCCAAGGGGAGATCGCCAAGGCCCGCGAACAGGGTGATCCCGAAGCGCTCGCCCAACTCGAACGCCAGATGTCGGTCGAACGCCGCAACCTCGCCGCCGAATGCGAGGAGAAGAAGGAAGCCGTTCGCCGCAAGCCCTGACCCCCGTACGCGAACCTGCGCGAGTCGACTCCGTGGCCGCGCAGGGCACGCGCGGGCCACCCCGAGGAATCAGGCGCGCAGTTCGCGCACGACACCGTCCTTCAGTCCGCGCAGCCAGTGCTCGTAGTGTTGGATGGCCACCGCCACCAGCGCGTGCCGGATGCGCCCCGTGGCCACCAGACGCGACAGTTCCGCGGCGGGCTCCAGGCGGGTGAGGATGTCTTCTCCCGGATCGAAATCGTGCTCCGCCGTTTTCTCGCAGCCCTCGATCAGGATGGTGTGACAGGTGTTCGCCTGCAGCGCGGGGTTCGGCGCGATGCTGCCGATGGCGGTCACCCGCGTGCCCACGTACCCCGTCTCCTCGCGCAACTCGCGCACCGCCGTCGTCAGCGGCGAATCGTCCTCCAGATCCATCACCCCTCCCGGCACCTCCAGATCCACTGAGGCCGTGCCATGCCGGAATTGCTCCACCAACACCACCTGCCCTCCGGTCGTCAGCGCAATGACGTTCACCCAATCGGGCGCGTTCATGACGAAGAAATCGTGCTCGCGCCCCGTGCGCGGGGAACGCCGCCAGTCCCGACGGAGCTTGAACACGCGAAAATCTCCGAGGGGCTCGGACCGGAGCAGGGGCCAGGGTTGGATCATGGTGGGTAGTGGGGGGGAAAATGCCTCGGGGACGCGGGACACCACTGGCCTGACCAACGGTCTCTCAGAAACCACGCTCCTTGGCGGCCCAGCCTTCGCTCATCAGCTTCATCAAATGCACCAGCGCGGCGTCCTGCGTCCAGCCGCGTTCCGCGGCCAGCTGGCCCGCGCGCTTGAGCAGTTGCTCGGCCATCTCGCCACACTTGTCGGCGGGACACCCGAGCGCGGTCAGAGCCTGGGACAGAGCCTCGCGTTCCACCCCTCTCCGGTGCCACGGAGCGCCCCGCCTTGTCACGGCCGGATTCACCTCGCCGCGCGCCGCGGGACCGGCAGCATCGGCGCATGCGCCCCCGTTCCCTCCTCCGATCGATGCTGATCGCCAGCGGCCTCCTGGCCACCCTGCTCCCGGCGCGCTCCTGGGATTACGAAGGCCACCGCACCGTCAACCTCGCCGCCCTCAGCCTGCTCCCGAAGTCCTTCCCCGACTGGGCCCGCACGCCCGAGGCGCGTGAACGCATCGCCTTCCTCTCCGGAGAACTCGATCGCTGGCGCAACACCCCCCACTCCCCGCTCCGCCATGACAATCATCCCGACCATTACTTCGATCTGGAGGACCTTCCGCCCCTCGAGCTGACCCTCACCAACCTGCCGCCCTTCCGCTACGAGTTCGTCGCACACCTCGCACGCCTTCGCGCCACCCACCCGGAGCGGTTTCGTCCCGTCAACCCCACCAACGACCTGGATCGAATCCGATGGCTGCCCGGCTTCCTGCCCTGGTCCATCGCCGAGGATTTCGCGCGGCTTAAATCCGCGTTCTCCTACCTCAAAGCCTACGAAACCTCAGGAAATCCCACCCAGGTAGCCAACGCACGCGCCAACGTCGTCCATCTCATGGGAGTCATGGGA
>JADLFD010000092.1 GCA_020845805.1 Verrucomicrobiales bacterium
ACGGTACGGACCGCGCTTTTGGCCATGGTTTCCATGAGGGTATCGGGCTGGCGCGCCCGACCTTTGGGGGCGGCTTGGGGCAATCCGGAGGGGGCGCTGGCGGCGGGGGAGGAGGAACCGCCGCCGAACAGGCTCCCGAAGAACCCGCCGGAGCGGGCCGGGGCGGTGGTTTGGGCGGTGCCGGGAGCGGTGCCGTGCGCCTGGCTCAGTTTTTCGTAAGCGGACTCGCGATCGACGGCTTTCTCGTAAACGCCGGCGACCAGGGAATCGGCGAGGATCCGCTGCCGTTGTTCGGGCGAGATGGGGCCGATCTGCGAGCGCGGCGGGCAGATGAGCGTGCGTTGCACGACCGTGGGTTGTCCGCGTTCATCGAGGAGCGAGACGAGGGCTTCGCCCACGCCGACCTGGGTCAGGGCGGCCTCGGTGTCGAGGTTGGGATTGGCGCGGAAGGTTTGGGCGGCGGCCCGGATGTCTTTTTGGTCGCGCGGCGTGAAGGCGCGCAGCGCGTGCTGCACCCGGTTGCCGAGCTGGCCGAGGACGAGGTCGGGGATATCGCGCGGATTCTGGGTGACGAAATAGACGCCGACCCCTTTGGAGCGGATGAGGCGCACGACCTGTTCGATCTTTTCGAGGAGGACCTGGGGGGCGTCCTGGAACAGCAGGTGTGCCTCGTCGAAGAAGAACACCATTTTGGGGCGTGGCAGGTCTCCGACCTCGGGCAGGTTTTCGAAGAGTTCCGAGAGCATCCAGAGCAGGAGCGTGGCGTAGATTTTCGGCGCCAGCAGGAGGCGGTCAGCGGCGAGGATGTTGATCACCCCGCGGCCCTGGGCGTCGGTTTGGAGGAGATCATCGAGATTGAGGGCGGGTTCGCCGAAGAAGCGGTCGCCACCTTGTTGTTCGACGGTGAGCAGGGCGCGCTGGATGGCGCCGACGGAGGCGGCGGAGACGTTGCCATACTGGGTGGTGAAGGCGGACGCGTTGTCTGCGACGTAGGTGAGGAGGGCGCGGAGATCCTTGAGATCGAGGAGGAGGAGACCGTGCTCGTCGGCGACGCGGAAGACGAGGTTGAGGACGCCCGCCTGGGTTTCGTTGAGTTGGAGCAGCCGGCTGAGGAGGAGCGGGCCCATCTCCGAGACCGTGGCGCGGACCGGGTGGCCCTGTTCTCCGAACACGTCCCAGAAGGTTACGGGACAGCCGGCGAACTGGAATTCCTCCAGGTGCAGTTGCTTCACGCGCTCCTCGATCTTGGGCTTGGGCTGGCCGGGCTGGCTGATGCCGGAAAGGTCCCCTTTGACGTCCGCGAGGAACACGGGAACGCCCTGGGCGCTGAAAGCCTCGGCGAGGACCTGGAGCGTGATGGTTTTCCCCGTGCCGGTGGCGCCGGCGATGAGGCCGTGGCGATTGGCCATCTGCGGAAGCAGGAGGAGATCGCATTCGCCGCGTCCCACCAGGATCGGGGAGGAATTCACGCGGCGAGTTAAGCAGACGGCAGCCACAGGGCAAGGGAAGGGCGACGGAGCGCGTGAGGGCGCGGTCTTGAGCGCTTGCGGTGGAGGGCGCGGTCCGGTAACCCCCGTGGGTGATGCGCCGTTTATTTGGGTTTCGGGGGTGGTCCATGCTGGGGCTGTGGGTCCTGTCCTGGCTGTTGGCGGCGTGTCAGACCGCCGATCCGCTGGCGGCGGCGGTATCGGGGCAGATTCGCCCGGGGCAATCGCGTGAGGAGGTGCAGCAGCGTTTGGGGGCACCGACGTCGTATGAGCAGGCGCTGTCGGGCGACGTGGTGGAGGTGTTCGAGTCGTTGCGCACGATTTTTGGCAGCTACGGCGTGCGGGAACGGGAGGAGGCCTTGGAGATCCGGCAGTTCAGCGTGCGTTACGACGCGGCGGGGGTGGTGAAGGAGACTTATTCGCATCGCGGCGTGCTGGAGGGATTCACCATGTTGTACAGCCGGAGTCTCGGACCGGAGATCACGCGGGAGAAGTTGGCGAAGGTGAGATCGGGGCAATCGACGCGCGTGGAGGTCGAGGCGCTGTTCGGGCCGGCCTCGTTGGGCCGATTGAATGTGGAAGGCGGCCTGCGGCTGGAATGGATTTACGAATGGACGGAGTCCGGTGCGGTGGCGCCGGGCCGAGTGTATCGGTCGATCGAGGTGACCTTGGATGGCCCGGGCGTCGTGCAATCGGTGAAGGCCGTGGACCGCGTCTTTCCGGATTGGCGGCGGTCGCGTTGATCTGCTTCCCGTGCGAAGGGGGATGTCGTACAACGTGCGGAATGCAAACGGCCGGACTCCGATTGAGCTCAACCCAGTGGCTGATCTGTGTGATCGCCTCGATCGGGTTTGCCTTCGACATTTACGAGCTGCTGATGCTGCCGCTGATCGTGGGACCGGCGTTGCAGGAGTTGATCGGAGCGCTGCCGGGATCCCCTGAGTTCCAGATGTGGACGAGCCGGTTGTTTTACTGGCCGGCGATCTTCGGTGGCATTTTCGGGCTGCTGGGCGGGTATTTGACCGATCGACTGGGGCGTCGTCGGGTCCTGACGTGGAGCATCATGATTTACGCGCTGGGCGCGTTTCTTGCGGGATTCAGCACGAGCGTCTGGATGCTGCTGGTGTTCCGATGTTTTGTGTTTGTGGGAGTGTGTGTGGAGTTCGTGGCGGCGGTGGCGTGGCTCTCCGAGTTGTTTCCGGATCCCAAGCAGCGCGAGCGCGTGCTGGGGTACACGCAGGCGTTCTCCTCCTTTGGCGGTCTGCTGATCGCCTTTGCCAACGGGCTGTGTGTGCAGTACGCGGCGCAGATGCCGAGCATTGATTTGTTCGGTTGGTTTGGGGACGGCATCAAGGACCACCATGCCGCGTGGCGGTACACCTTGATGACGGGGTTGATTCCCGCCTTCCCGCTCCTCGTGATCCGACCGTTCCTGCCGGAGTCGCCGGCCTGGCAGCAGAAGCGGGCATCGGGGACGTTGCGACGGCCGAGCCTGGCGGCGCTGTTCACGCCCGAGTTACGGCGCGTGACCCTGGTAACCACCGCCATGTTTGCCATGAGCTATGGCGCCGCGTTTGGCGCGATTCAGCACATTCCGCGCATCATTCCTGGTCTGGCGGAGGTGAAGGCGCAGTCGCAGGCGGCGATGACCAAGGCCTCGGAAGGCAAGCCGGAGGATCAGAAGAAGCGGTTGGAGGGCATGGCCAAGCGTCGCGTGGAGCAGGCGGTGGCGGCGAAGGTGACCAAGGTTCAGGAGTTGGGAGGGTTGCTGGGCCGCGCGGTGATGGCGGCGCTGGCGGTCTCCCTGTTGATGGGGGGCGGCTTGCGATTTGGAACCCTGTTTGGGTGGGGGACGGCGGTGGTGGGGTTGCTGTTCGAAGTGACCGCCGATTTCGGCGGCGGTGCGGGGGCGCACGCGATGCGGTGGGGCATGGCCATCGGGTATGGCGCGGCAGTGGCGGGGCTGGTGATGGGGGTCAACGCGCTGGTGGCGCGGTTCATCCGGCCCACCGCCGGGAACCTGATCCGGCTGTTCCAGGTGCCGGGCATGATCGTGATGGGCGTGACGTTCGGGGTGGCCGCGGTTCAGGGATTGGATCCACTGAAGGCGGGGATCTTCCTCGCCGGGTTTTTCACGGTCGCCCAGTTCAGTTTTTGGGGGAACTACCTGCCCCGGGTGTACCCGCTGCATTTGCGAGGCACGGGCGAGAGTTTTGCGGCGAACATCGGCGGCCGTCTGATTGGCACCTCGTTCGCCTGGGTGACCACCTCGCTGGCGACCACCGCGGATCTGGCGGCAGCGCCGGCCAAGCTGGCGTACACGGCCGCCGTCGTGGGCGTGGCGGTCTACGTGGTGGGATTCATTCTGAGCTTCTTCCTGCCCGAGCCGGCGCAGGGTGAGGGGGCGGAATAATTAATCCGGGCTGAGCGGTCGGGCGGTGGGCCGACCCACACTCGGGGAGTGAGGTTTCGTTCAGACCCCGGCGGAAAAGGGGACGCCGGGTCGGGTGCGGGACGGCGTCATGATCGGCTCCCGTCCCGGGGAGGTGGCGAGCCGCCGGCGGAACGCCAGGTGTCGCAGCCGCGTGATCTGGACAAGGGGAGTCCAGGCGCGATGGACCCAGCCGCGGCGGATGAGCCAGTGCCAGAACCGGTTCGATTTCTTGTAGAGCAGGCTCATGGCCAGGTAGGGCGCGACCGCGGGGAGCGAATCGGGCCGTCGCGCCCAGA
>JADLFD010000093.1 GCA_020845805.1 Verrucomicrobiales bacterium
CCCGAGCGGGCGGCGGGGCTTTGGCAGTTGGGCATCGCGCAATTCTATGCCGGCCGGCTGAGTGACGGACGCCGGTTGTTCGAGCTTCACCGGACCGTCAACGCCACAGACGTGGAGAACTCCGCCTGGCATTTTGCGTGCATCGCGCATCAGGAAGGGGCGGCGGCGGCGCGTGCGGCCTGGCTTCCTGTGAGCGGGGATGCACGGGTGCCGATGGCGCAGATTCAGGATTTGATGACCGGGAAGGGGACCGCGGACGCCGTGTTGGCCGCGGCGGAAGGGGTGTCGCGGGGGGACGCGCGCGAGGCGGCGCTTCTTTACGCGCATCTGTATCTTTCGCTGTTCTATGGCGCGGAAGGGCGGTCGGAACTCGAGGCGCGGCATGCGGCAGAAGCTTCCAAGCGGTCCTTGGAGCAAGGCATGATGGGGGAGGTGGCGCGATTGCACGCAGATTGGGTTGCCGAACGCTTGCGCGGGGCGGCAGGCCCCCCGCGGCCGGTGCGACCCTGAGGATGCCGGCCGGTTGGGGGGATTTTCCTCCCACTTGCGCGTTCGACGGGTTTTGAACAAATAATGTCCCCGTCCGGTCTGTAGAGCGACCGCTGCGAGTTTTATATTCCGGCGGAGCGACGTCGCCGCGAGGCGTCGGGCCATCGCGCCACGCGTCTCCAAGCGTTGAGCAGGCTTCCTTCCGGGGAAGACAGTGCGCCGAGGGGTGCATCGTCCTTCGGTGGGAGTGATGCAGACGGGCAGTGAGTAGTGAGTGAGTGAGTAGGGCGGACAGCGAGGGTGGAATCCCGGCGCGCGGGGGCGTGTTGGGAGGGCCACCACCGGTTCCGCGGGGAATTTGGGATCCGGCGTCTGGGAAACCGGCGCGCCGGATGCAGAGCACAATGCCATGATCAAAGTTGAGCATTTGACACGGACCTTCGGACCGAAGGTCGCGGTGAACGACGTTTCGTTCACGGTGGGAAAGGGTGAGATTCTCGGTTTTCTCGGGCCGAACGGCGCGGGCAAATCCACCACCATGCGGATGATCACCGGGTTCATCCCGCCCTCCGCCGGATCCATCCGGGTGGGGGACTTCGACATCCTGGAGGATCCCATCGCGGCCAAGCGGCTGATGGGTTACCTGCCCGAGAGTGCGCCGTCCTACACGGACATGACGGTCTGGCAGTTTTTGAATTTCGCGGCAGAGCTGCGTGGTCTGCGCCCGGCCGAGCGCGGGGACGCGGTGCGGCGGGTGGTGGAGACGTGCTTTCTGCAGAGCGTCGTGCATCAGAGCGTGGACACCCTGTCGAAGGGCTACCGTCATCGGCTCTGTTTCGCGCAATCGATCGTCCACGATCCGCAGGTGCTGGTGATGGATGAGCCCACGGACGGCCTGGATCCCAACCAGAAGCACGAGGTGCGCAACCTCATTCGGCGGATGGGTGAGAAGAAGGCGATCATTTTCTCGACGCACATTCTGGAGGAGGTGGAGGCGGTGTGCACCCGCGCCATCATCATCGATCGCGGGTCGGTGGTGGCGAGCGGGTCCCCTGCCGAGCTCAAATCGCGCGCCGAAGGGGCGGGCGTTCTGTCCCTGCGCGTGAGCGGGCAGTCTTCGGACCTTCTGCGGCAGCGGTTGGAGGAGTTGTCCACGGTGCGGAGAGCTTCCCTGGTGAGCGCGAGCGCGGGCTCAGTGCATCTGCGGCTCTACCCGCGCGACAAGGCCGCGGGTGGGGAATTGGCCACGGCCGTGGCCGATCTCGTGAATCGCGAGCGGTGGCGGGTCGAGGAACTGCATGCGGAAGAGGGCCGCCTCGACGAGGTGTTTCGGTCCATCACCATGCCGGAGACGGCGAGGGCGGGCGGACACTAGATTCCTCCGGCACGGCGAGGTGCGGACGCGGGGCCTTCGGCTGGCTTCGGTCACGATCCGAGCGTGCGGTTTTCAACTCTGATTCTCATTTTCCCATCACCATGAACGACGCATTGGTCAACATCCGCGCCATCGCGAAGCGGGAGCTGGTCTCCTATTTTTCTTCGCCGGTGGCCTATGTCTTCCTCGTCATCTTCCTGCTCATGACCGGGTTTTTTACCTTCATGGCGGGGGGATTTTTCGAACGTGGCGAGGCTTCGCTCATCTCGTTCTTCGTCTGGCATCCGTGGCTTTACCTGTTCCTGGTCCCGGCGGCCGGCATGCGGCTGTGGTCGGAGGAGCGCCGGTTGGGCACGATGGAACTGCTGCTCACCATGCCCATCGCCCCCTGGCACGCCATCGTTGGCAAATTCATCGCCAGCTGGCTTTTTCTTGGTCTCGCGCTGGTGCTGACCTTTCCCGTGTGGATCACGGTGAACTACCTCGGCACGCCGGACAACGGGGTGATCGTGGGCGGGTATTTCGGGAGCTTCCTGATGGCCGGAGCCTATCTCGCCATCACCTCCATGACCTCGGCCATGACGCGCAATCAGGTCATCAGTTTCATCGTCTCGGTGGTCATCTGTCTGTTTCTCATCCTGGCCGGCTGGCCGCCGGTGACGTCGTTGCTGGATTCCCTCCAGTGGAGCGTGCTGCGCGATGTGGCGGCCTCCATGAGTGTCATGACCCACTTTGACGGGTTTCAGAAGGGCGTCGCTGAGTTGCGCAGCCTGGTCTACTTCGGCGTGGTGATCAGCTTCTGCCTGTTCACCACCGGCGTCATCCTCCGCACGCATCGCGTGAGCTAAACTCCCTCGACGCCCCGTCTCCGCCATCCACACTTTCATCCCCTCCCGGGCAGCCATGAAAAACCAGAAGCAGCTCGAAACCGTCCTCTACTCCACGGCAGGTGTCGCGATCATGCTCGCGATCTCGGTGGCCGTGTATTTCATCTTCAGTCGGATCAG
>JADLFD010000094.1 GCA_020845805.1 Verrucomicrobiales bacterium
CCGACACCAGCGCAAACTCCCGAACCCCGCGGGCGGAGCCCCCCTCGCCTCCGCTCGATGCGGAATCCCGTCGCCTCCAGGACCGGGTGCGTTTGCTCTCCGAGCAGGTGGCGATGCTGACGCACGTGCTCGCCCAACGCGCCGTCCTGCCCGCCGGTGCCGCGCAACTGCAGGTGTTCCGACTCGTCTCCAGCAACGCGCTGCCCGAGGCGTCCGAAGCCTTGATCGCGGATTCGCGACGCACGGGGCCGACCCCATCCCCGGGCACCCCCAGTGCGAGCGCCTCGACGTCCGACAACACCACCGGCACGACCTCCGGGACCACCCTGGCCTCCGCCACGGCCGAACTTCCCCTCGCGCTCGCCCTGGCGGCCGCGCGGCAGTTCGCCAGCCTCAACGCCTCCCAGGAAACCATCTCCGCACCGGGGTTGACCGATTCGGCGACCACCGTCTCGCGCAACGCTGCCGTCTCGCCCCCGGGCATCGCCGCCCCGACTGGAGGCAGCGAAGTCACTTCCCTCACTCCCGAGGTGCCGGCGACGCAGGATTCCATCCAGGTGCTGGAACTGGCCCAGGGCTCGGGCAACAGCCTCGTTGGGGGTTCCAAGGCCGCTTCCAGCACGGAAGCGAGCATCCTCTCCAGTTCCGACGCCACGGCGTTCGGCGCGTACTCGCCCGAGACCGGACAGGGCGCCATCGCCTTCCGCCTGTCAGTGGGCAGCCCGGAGTCCGAAGTACTCCAGCTCTGGATGACTGATCCGCACTCCGGCCTCGTGCAAAGCGTCGGCTTTGCCAGCCTCAACCCAGTCAGCATCCCTTCCCAGGTGGTCGTCCTTCGATTCAACGCCGACACGGCCGCCTTCTCGAATCCAGCTTTCATGATTACGCGGGAACCCGCCGGGGGATCGATCGTTCCTACGGGTCCTATCGTGGCTCAGCCGCCACCCTCGACGGTGTTCCCGCCCAATCCTTGAAACCAGCCGTCCGGCGCCCCGGCTCACCGGCCATCCCGTCCCAACCCAGCCCACGACTCCGCTCCCCACGATCTCACCGCCACCCCTTTTCCAAACTCAGCCCTCCACTGCCATGAAACGACCCCGTCCATTCCTCGCCCCGGCGGCAGCCTGCCTGCTCAGCCTCCTGGCGATGCTCATCGCCCCCGCGTCCGCCCAGACGCTGCGCCCCCCCGAAATTGAGAGCATCGCCGTCGATGCCCTGGGCGCCCGCGTTTCCATCAGCGTGCCGGTCGGCACACGCCGCATCGTGCTCGAATCCACCCGTCGCGAGGATCTCCAGGGATGGACGCCACGGGCGGTCCGACGGCTCGATGGCACGGCGCAAACCGTGGTCATCGACCTCGCGGCGGATGCTCACCACGAGCTGCTGCGCGTGCGCGCCGAGGACTCCGATCCCCTCGCCGCCTTCGCCCAAGGGCGCACCAATATTGCGCCGACCCCGCTGCCCGCCGGGACCACCCCGCTCCTGCGCAACGGCGAGGTCGTCTATGATTCCGCCGGACAGCCCCCCTCCACCATTCCCAACGCCAACGCCAACGCTGGCGGCGGCGGCGGCCAGCGCACCGTCACCGAGTCCGACATCTGGAAGGTCCGCGGCTCGCGCCTGTATTTCTTCAACCAACTGCGCGGACTCCAATCCGTGGACGTGACCACGCCAGACGCGCCGCGACTGTTGGGGACGCTGAGCTTCCCCGCTGCGGGCGAGCAGCTTTATGCCCCCGACGACCAGCACGTTGTGCTGCTCCTGCGTGAGGATTGCCGCGGCAACGGCTTTAACGGAGCCGCCGTGGTCATCGTGAACGTCGCCGAGCCCCAGCCGCGTGAAATCGCGCGTCTCCCCGTCCCGGGTCGCCTCTTCGAAAGCCGCATGGTCGGCACGGCGCTCTATGTGGCCTCGCAGACCTATGAGGAAGCCACGCCGCGCAACGGGGTCTGGGAGATGGCCACCGTGGTCTCCTCCTTCGACCTGGCCAACCCCGCCGCCCCGGTCACGCGCGATAGCCGCCGCATCCCCGGCTCCGCCAGCGTGGTCACCGCCAACGCCAGCTTCTTCTTCGTCGGACTGGACGTCTACCAGGACGCCCGTCCGCGCACGACGGTCCTCCATGCCCTCGATATTTCCTCCCCCGACGGCGCCGTCGCCGCCTTCGCGACGCTCGAGCTGGACGGCTGGATTCGCGACAAGTTCAAACTCGACGTGCAGGACGACGTGCTCCGCGTGGTGCTCGAGACCCAGGAGAAATCCGACCGCTGGTCGCCCATCACCCGCCTCAGCACCTGGCGACTCCAACGCGATGGAGCCGGTCCAACCAAGCCGCTCGGACAACTCGACCTGGGCGCCGGGGAAAACCTGTTCGGCACGCGCTTTGACGGAAACCGCGCCTACATCGTCACCTTCCGCCGCGTCGACCCCCTCTGGATCGTGGACCTCACCGATCCCACGCAGCCGAAAATCCTGGGCGAACTCGAAATCCCGGGCTGGTCGAACTACCTCCACCCGCTGGGTGACCGCCTGCTCACGGTGGGCATCGACAACACCACCAACTGGCGGGCCGCCGTCCAGCTCTTCGACGTCTCCAATCCCGCCAAGCCCGCCCTCCTGGCCAAAATCCCGCTCGGCGAGCAGTGGTCCTCCTCGGAAGCCAACTCCGACGAAAAAGCCCTGGGGGTCTTCCCCGCCGACGGCCTTGTCCTCATCCCCTTCTCCGGCGCCAGCACCAACGGCTACGTGCAGGGTGTCCAGATCATCGACCTCGGCCAGGACACCCTCAAAGCGCGCGGCGTGATCTCCCATCCGGAACTCACCCCGCGCCGCAGCACCGTCCTCGGCGCACGCGTGCTTTCGCTCTCCGCCCGGGAATTGCTCACCGTCGACATTGCCGACCGCGACCAGCCGAAGGTCACCGCCAGTCTCGACCTCTCCCGCCGCGCCGATCGCGTCGTGACCGCACGCCAGCATCTCCTGACCTTCTCCGGCACCGACCTGCAGGTGGCCTCGCTGGCGGCTCCCGATGACGTGCTGTCCACCACCAGCCTCGGCAAGTTGCCCGTGCTGGGCGCCGTCGCCCGCGGCGACCTGATGTACGTCCTCCAAGGCGTCCCCGCCTCCGTCACCTGGAACCAGGCGCCGACCGGCGATCAATGGATCACGGTCACCAACGCGGGCCTGCTCCAACTGCGCGTGTTCTCGCTCGCCCAGCTCCCGGCCCTCGCCGAAACCGGCACCGTCTCCATCGACCACGAGTTCACCAGCGGCGGAGTCTTCGATCCGCTCTGGCCTTCGGAAACCACGCTGGTCTGGGCCTCGCGCGACACGGGCGGGTTCTTCCGGTACTGGCTGGATGTGCCGATGAACATCGACTTGGCGCCCGGCGGGGGCGTGTCGTTCGCCGCCCCGGACGTCGCCTCCCGCGACCTCGCCGCCGTGGCGGCCCCCGTGGTGGATGGTCGGTTCGCGTTCTGGCCCGGGCGATGGTGGGGGCAGCCGCAGGCCTTGTTCGCCTTCGACGTCACGCAGCCCGCGGCCCCCGTCTATCGGGGCGCCACCCTCAGTGCCTCGGGTGCGGTCCGCGCCAGCAAGGCCTACGCCGGCACCGGCACGGTCCTCTTCAGCGAGGAATTCCAGGAATCCTCCATCGTCGGCTCCAACAAGGTCACCTGGCTCGAATCCATCTACACCCTGGTCACCAACACCGTCCTCAAGACCAACGTCATCGCCACTCCCATCCAGGAATGGGTGACCAACACGACCAAGGTCACCGA
>JADLFD010000095.1 GCA_020845805.1 Verrucomicrobiales bacterium
CCCTTCGACGGACCGCACGGCGCCCCAAACCTCCACAGATTTCACAGATCGCACACAGACAAACCGCTTCCTGCGCCACCCCGCCCCTCTGTGTCTTTGTCCTCCCCCTCTGTGGAGGATTCCATCGCTCCCCCATCCCGGAGTCGGGGCACTTCGCGTGGATCAGCTGTCGATTCCGTGGACCATTTCGGGAAACTCGGGCTGAGCCCTTCGACGCCTGACCAGGCGTTCAAGGTTCCGGCGACTGAATGCACTGGATCGCATGTCGCGCGAGATCGGCCAATGAGACCCGCCCCTCCGCATCCGTGACCGCTGCCGGAGGCCAGACTCGATCCGGCAACTGCAGAGAGTGCACCAGGTTGCTGTGGAATCGCACCTCCGACGCAACCCACCCAGTCGCGCGGAAACGACGCATGTCCAACGGATCCGGAAATCCCCATGCCTGAACGTCGCCCCGAGTGAACAGGTCCAGAGCTGGAGGACCCTGGAAACGCCAGGTGCCGGTCGCGAGTTGGTCCAGCACGGGAAGCGCAGTGCGACCCTCCGCGCCATAAGCGGCCAGAAGCACAACCGCCGGCGCCACCGCCACCTGGTTCGTCAACGCACGAATCAAAGCCGGTATCGACTCCGGCGCCTGGGGCCCGATCCGGCCCAGCAACAACACCGCACGCAACACCGAAGGCGCGTGAGAATCCTCCAACCAGGGCACCACCCATGGGACCGCCGGACGCGCATCGCCTCCCAAGTCGCGCAACAGCGCCATATAATCCGACGGCTCCGCGATGCCTCCCGTGACCGCGCCGTATCGAATTTCACGCACCTCACTCGCGTTCCACCGAGCATCCAGGGCGTGGAGTCGGCCGCGATCCAGCAGCAGCGGCGCGAGAACCTCCACGAACTGCACCCGCGTGGCACGATCCTCCGCCCCGGTGAACTGGCGCAGACCCAGCAACAACTCCCGGAGCCCGGCCTTCCCCATCTCTCCCACATGACCCTCCACCATGGCGCGCACTGGGAACCGTGCCGAATCCACGAAGGGCAACATCAACGCCGCTCTCGCCCGTTCGCGCGGTGTTCCCTGAGCCAGGCGCGCTTCAAGCCACGGGATCAGGGGCGTCAATTGCTTCGGATACCGGGCAAGGCCACGGAACAGGATCCGTTCCTCGTACGACCCCTCGGATTGCCACGTGCTGTCGGGAACAGCCACCACCGTGGCCAGCACCTCGGGCAGCAACTGGGACACACGGTTCGACGGGCCGTTCACCAATGCCGCAGACGCGGCCATGCTCAGCGGCGTACCCCGTTCCTGCACCACCCATCGTAGCAGCAGAGGCTCCACGATCTCCCAGGGATGCCTGGTGTAACCCAGGGCAAAGCAGAGGTTCCGCTGGATCCGCGTCGGGAGCGCATCGATGGCGTTGGTCAACGCCCGCAGATTGTCCGCGGAGGCCGCCTGCCATTCCGACAACACAGACCACGCGGTGTTTCGACGGTCCTCGGACCGAACGCGCGCCGGGAGCCAGTCGCTCAGTGTGCTGAGCACGCGCTTCATCGTCGCGTCCGCGGAAAGATCCAACTTGGCGTCCTCCTCCTGCAGCACAGCTAGAAACAAGGGCAACGCCTCGGTTCCCCCCTCGATCAGTTCCGCTCCGCGCGTCTCCCGCCAATCGCCCTCGCTATGGGCCGACGACGGAAACCAGTAGGCCAGCGGACGCCCCCGAAACCAGGGCCCGCGGCCCCAGGTCAAACCCCACCCCAACCCGAGGACCAGGAGCACGGCCAGCACGCCAACGAGCAACCATCGCCGCAGGACGGGGGACATGCCGTGGACATACCCGCCCCGGATCGGGCTGGCAATCCTGGGGGTCCCAACCTGCTTCCCGAACACCTGCCAGCCATCGACATCACACCCACACCTCGCGCCGCCAACCCCCTTCCAGGACCTCCAACGATCCTCAGCGGATGGGTCACAAGGTCGGCGCTTGCGTTCCGCTCCCCTCCTGCCGTTCGCTCCCCTCACCAATGCCGAAGCCGCGGGCCCGATCCTCACCCAGCTCTCGCCCCCCCCGAGTCTCTCTCATCCCCCATGGGCTGCGCGTGGAGACCCGCGGCGCCTCACTCGAGATCACAGCGCTGGCGACCGACCTGTTCCGACTCACCCGCTTTCCTCGCGGACAGTCCGCGCCTCCCTCCTGGGCGGTCTTGCCGCTGGCCCCCATGAGTCCGCCACCGGTACCAGGACCCGTGGTGGCTGAAACCCCCATCCGACTCAGCACTCGCGAAGCCACTTGGACGCTTCACCCGACGTCCGGCGAATGGTCCCTTCACGATGCGCACGGGCTCGAACTTTTTCGCGCCTCACCGCCCGGGCCCGCCGCCCCCTCCCGATCCCCGCTCAACCACCTGACCCTCGCGCTGCATCCGCGGGAACAACTCTTCGGACTCGGCGAAACCACCGGACCGCTGAACAAGCGCGGGCTGATCAAGGAGTTCTGGAACATCGACGTGCTCGGCCACGCTCCCGCCATCCATCCAGGCCTGCGCAATCTCTACGTCTCCATCCCCTTCGCCCTTTCGCTGCGCGACGGCCGCGCCGCCGGCCTCTTCTGGGATTGCCCTGCACGCCAAACCTGGGATCTCGGCGCCACGCACACCGACCAATGGACCCTGTCGGCCGATTCTCCCGGCCTGGATCTCTATCTCTTCACCGGTCCCTCCCCGGCCCGCGTGGTGGAACGGTTCACTGAACTGACCGGTCGTATCCCCCTGCCGCCGCGCTGGGCGCTGGGCTACCAGCAGTGCCGCTACAGCTACACCTCGCGCACCGAACTCGAGCGTGTGGCCGCCGAGTTTCGCCGACGCCAGCTGCCCTGCGATGTCCTGTACTGCGACATCCACCACCTCGACAGCTATCGCGTGTTCACCTTCGGTAAGACCTATCCCAAGCCCGGTCAGATGATCGCCCAACTGCGCCGCCGCGGGTTCAAGGTGGTCACCATCGTCGACCCCGGTGTGAAGGATGACCCGCGCTTCGGTACCCTCGTGCGTGGACGTCGCCTCCAGGCGTTTGTGCGCGATCCCCAGAAACGCCGTGACGCCCTGGGCGAAGTCTGGCCTGGCCGGTCCCGGTTCCCGGATTTCCTGCACCAGCGCGTTCGCGACTGGTGGGGGGACGAACAGCGCGCCCTCGTGAAACTTGGAGTGGCTGGTGTCTGGAATGACATGAATGAACCGGCCAACTTCG
>JADLFD010000096.1 GCA_020845805.1 Verrucomicrobiales bacterium
CTCGGTGACCTTGATGTCCTTCAGTTCGAAATCGATGTAGCCCTCGTTGCGATAGAAATCCGGCAGCCGCTCGCGATCCTCATCGACCACTTCCTCCTTCAACCGGCCGGACCCGGTGAGCCAGCTGAACATCCAGCGGCGGCGCGTTTTCACCACCTTGCGCAGCTTCTTTTCCTTGAAGGCCGCGTGCCCGGGAAATTCCACGCGCTTGATGCGCTGCTTGGGCGACTCGGTGATCTCGAAGGTCACCGTCCCGCGCCCGGCGTTCTCGTCGATGTTGAGGACGTATTTGACGTCGGTCTTGAGATAGCCGGACTTCTCGTACGACCGCTTGATCTCCAGCGCGTCCTTGAACAGCTGCGCCTCATCCAGCGGCTCGCCCACCTTGGAGGTGACTTTGCGGGTGACCTTGCGCGTGCTGAACCGGTCGTTGCCCTCGATGCGGATATCGCTCAACACCGGGCGCGCCTGCACGAAGTAGGTCAGCTTGACGCCATCCGACTCGCGCGACTCGGTGACGCGGATGTTGAAGAAGTACCCCGTGCCATAAAGATTCCGAACGTCGTCGTCGATGTTCAGCTTGCTGTAGGGATCCCCCTGCTTGACGCGGATGTTCGCCTTCACCAGGTCGTCGCTCACCGAGCGCGGACCAATGTGGCGCACCTCGATGGCCTTGATCGACGGGCCATCCACCGCGACCGGCGGCACCTGGGCCATCGATCGTGGGGACGCGACGGGCGACAGGAAGGCACACCATGCCGCGGCCGCAAGCGAGAGCGGCACGTGGACCCGCGTGCTCCAACGCCCCATCCAATTATTGGGGAACATCGTCAGCCGCGACTTTGGCAGCGGGCCGGAAGCGAGTAAACCTTTTAAGAAACGTGAGCGGAACGTCCCCCGTGGGACCATTGCGCTGCTTGGCAATCAGCAGCGAGACCTGCACCCCGTTCGGTTCGTCGCGCGGCACACTCTCCTCGTCGTCCCCCGAACTCGGCTTGTACAGCAACCCCACCAGATCCGCGTCCTGCTCAATGGCCCCGGACTCGCGCAGGTCGGACAACTTCGGCTTCCGCGACTTGTCCTTCTCAAACTCGCGGTTCAGCTGGCTGAGGATGATGATCGGGACTTCGAGCTCCTTGGACAGCGCCTTGATGCCCGCCGAAATCTCAGAGATCTCCTGCTGGCGGTTGTCCTTGCCGCGCCGCGTGTCGGAATGCAGCAGCTGCAGGTAGTCCACCACCACCAACTTGATCTGGTGCTGCTGCCACAGGCGACGCGCACGCGCGCGCAACTGCAGGATCGACAGCCCCGAGGTGTCGTCGATGAACAGCGGGGCCGCCGCAATCTGCCCCGCCGCCTGCGTGAGCCGCGGAAAGTCGCGCTCCGCCAGGAACCCTTCGCGCACGTCGCGCAGGTTGACCTCGGCACGCGAGCACATCATGCGCAACACGATCGACTCGGCGGTCATTTCCAAACTGAACACCGCCACCGGCAGCTGCAGATCGATGGCCACGTGCTCGACGATGTTCATCGCCAGCGAGGTCTTGCCCATCGAAGGACGCGCCGCGATGACGATCATTTCACCCTTGTGCAGACCGGTCGTCATCTTGTCCAGGTCCTGAAACCCGGTGCTCAGCCCGCTCAGCATCCCCTGGCGCGCGTGCAGCTCTTCGATGGTGGTGATGGCCGAGTTGACCAGCTCCTTGATGGGCTTCGTCTCCGACCGCTCGCGATCCTCGTTGATCCGCAGGATGTCGCGCTCCACCTCGTCGAGCAATGAGGGCACGTCGCCCTCGCACTCATACACACGCCCGATCACCCCCGTGCACGTCTGCAGCATCCGCCGCAGCAGATGCTTCTCCATCACGATCTCGACGTAGTACGCGAGATTCGCCGCCGACGGCACACAATCCGCCAGCTGGTTCAGGTAGGTCAGGCCCCCCACCGCCTCCAGCTGCGAGGCGTCGCGCAACCGCTGCTGGACGGTGATCAGATCGATCGGCTGCCGCGCGTCATACATGGTCACCAGCGCGGTGTAGATGGTCTGGTGCCGCAGATCGTAAAAGGTCTCCGCCCCGGTCCTCAGCAGGCTCAGGCATTCCCCCATCGCTTCGTTCGGCGAAATCAGGATGCACCCCAGCACACCCCGCTCCGCATCCGCCGCGTGCGGCGGCAACCGGTCGGTGCGCGGCAACGCCGCCGGCGCCTCGTCCTTGCGCGTCCGCGACCGCCGCCCGGGCGCCCTCAAATCCGAGGCCGCCTCTCCTCCACGTGCCGGGTCCACCGCATCAATCACGCGGGGAGCACACCAGATCCGGGACAAACCGGTCGAGAGCAGGTTATCGGGCAACTATTCCCAGGTTATTCACAATCCCTCCAACCTCCATTTCGCCGGCGCTCCCCCACCTTTCCCTGCGTCAAACCCCGCGTTCCTCCGGGCCAAGGCAATTTTCCACCGGCCAGACCTCATGACGGAGCCCTCCCCCAGGCCCTCCGCCCCGCCAGCCTTGACAGTTGTTCACATCGGAAACATGGAAGCAGCCAATACCGCGGGCATCCCTTCCTGGGGAGGGTCCCTGCCACCGTTTCCACACTCCCAAACCATGAACACGCTGCGACCCCTCATCACTGCCACGGCTCTCGCCACCGCGCTGGCTTCCACCTCGGTTTCCTCCCGGGCGGCCACCGTCACCGTGCTCGAAGGCTTTGAGCATGGTCTCGACCAGGTCGCCCTCGCCCCCGGCGGCGCGCGCCCAAGCCTGGACCCCGCCGGCGTCACGCTGAGCGAGTA
>JADLFD010000097.1 GCA_020845805.1 Verrucomicrobiales bacterium
GAATCCAACGCGCTGCGTCCGCCAGCGTTCCCAGACCCGCCCGCTTCAGCTCCGGCCAGCGTTGCCATCGGTTGTCGAACCACCAGTCGTGATGATGAAACACCAAGCGCCACCCGTACCGCTCCCCCGCCCGCACCCACGCGCGCGTCGCCGGCGCATTCCGTGCCAGGCTCGGATTGTGCCCCCACACCACCACCTCCCGGCCCGACAACTCCTGCGCCAGGCGTTCCACCACGCGCCGCACGTCGGCCGTGGCACGCGGAGACCTCGATCTTTGCTCTGATGCGTAACCCAGTGCGGCGTCGACTCGCACTTCGACCTGCACCGGTCGCAGCGCCGACTGCAGTCGCTCCAACCAAGCCGCCTCGGGTGCCTCGCCCCCGACCAGCCAGACGGTGTCGATCGACAGCCCGGCCCGTCCCACGATGCCCGGCAATCCCAACTCGATGACACGACGCACCCCGCCCGGACGGTAGTGATGATGGAAAACTAAAAGGGTCATGAGTGTCTCCGGTCACCGCCGGGCGGGACCCAGCGACCTTAGGACAAGATTCCTCGGGTGCCAGCCTTGCCACACCGCGCATCGCGAATCTAAGTTGGAATCGATCGAGGGACTAGGCCGGGCACCGCGCCCACGTGGACCGCCATTCACGGCCCCCTCCATCCCGACGGAGGAACGACCGCGAAGAAGGAGCTTCGTGACTCATCCGCCGCCGTGGACCGAATCCAGTTGCCGTTCATCATGTCCGATTTCTTTCAAACCGGAGCCATCGCCACCCTCCACCGTCTCGGCCGCCCTGATGTGACCCGCATGGAACGCGAGCTGGTGGAGTTTGGTCAGGAGACACCCATCGCCCTCGTCCTGCCCTGCCACATCCGCGAACTCGGCACCAAGGCCCTCAAAACCATCGCCCGCGAACTGCGCGGGGTGCCGTATCTGAAACAAATCGTCGTGGGTATCGACGGCGCCCGCAGCCTGCGCGACTGGAAGAAGGCCCGCAGCTTTTTCGGACATCTGCCCCAGAAGCCCCGGCTGCTGTGGAACGACGGACCCCGCATCTCCGCGTTGCTCGAGAAACTCGAAGAGGCGGAACTCGGTGCCGGGCCCGGAGGAAAGGGTCGCAACGTCTGGATCTGCTTCGGCTACGTCCTCGCCAGTGACCAGGCACGCATGGTCGCCCTGCACGACTGCGACATCCTCACCTACTCGCGGGAACTCCTGGCGCGACTCTGCTACCCGGTGGCTCACCCCAGCCTCGGCTTCGATTTCTGCAAAGGTTACTACGCACGCGTCAACGAGCGCCTCAACGGCCGTGCCATGCGCCTGCTCGTCACACCCCTCCTCCGCGCCCTCAAGAGCATCCTCGGCGCCCATCCGTTCCTGGTGTATCTCGACACCTTCCGCTACCCGCTCGCCGGGGAGATCAGCCTTGATATCGACCTCGTCCGCCGTCTGCGCATCCCCTACGACTGGGCCCTGGAGGTGGGCACCCTCGCCGAGGTCTTCCGCAACGCCACGCCGCGCGCCATCTGCCAGTCCGAACTCTGCGAAAACTACGATCACAAACATCAGGAGCTCTCCATGCGCGACGCCGGAAAGGGCCTGAACAAGATGGGCGCCGATATCACGCGTTCCCTCTTCCTGCGCATGGCCGCTGAGGGCATCAAACTCGATGCCGGCCTGTTCGACACGCTGCTCAGCACCTATCTGCGCCACGCCGAGGATACGCTCCGGTTCTACGCCGCCGATGCCGCCGTCAATGGCCTCGATTACCCACGCCACGAAGAAGAGAACGCAGTCGCCACATTCGTCCGCAGCGTCCAGTCCGCCGCCAAATCGTTCCTGGACGACCCGCTCTGGACCCCCCTGCTCCCCAATTGGAACCGCATCCACTCCGCGCTGCCGGAGTTCCTCGACGAACTCAACGAAGCGGTCCGCCTCGACAACCAGTAGCCTCCCCCCCGGCGGGAACCCGCTGTTCCGCCTGTAACCTGCGACCGGCCCACCGCGCCTCCTCCTCGGGAACCGCCGGCCCCTCCGGGCTGGCGCAACCAGAGCCGGCCCTCTCCCATGACGCCTCCCATGCAGCACCGAACGGCCACCGTGACCCAAGCGACCGCGGCGCACCGTCCTGGCCTCTGGCCCATGACGCTGCTGCTGCTGCAATGGCAGCTGGTGCTCGCCTGCGTGTCGTCCTCCAGCCACGCCGTCTCGCCGCCCGCGTATGACTTCACCGAGGCGACGCAGCTGATGGCGTCGAACCTCACCCACTACGGCAGCGCCGGGGTGGTCGCCTTGGTCGAACAGCAGGGCCGCTCCATTCTGCGCTACGCCAACGCCGAAGGCCCGCCCCTGATCCGACTCCGCGAGGATTCCGTGGTCGCGGTGGCCTCCTGCACCAAATGGTTCTCTGGCGCCATCGTGCTGGCCCTGGCGGAACGCGGCTACTTCGCGCTCGATGACCCGCTCGCCCGCTACCTCCCCGCGTTCGAGGTCCCAACCAAACGCCACATCACCCTCCGCCAGTGCTTCGCCATGACCAGCGGACTTTCCCTGCGTGATCCCGATTACGAACTCGACCGCACCCTGACACTCGCGCAGTCCGTGGACCTGATCGCCTCCAACACGCCGGTGGTGTTTCCGCCCGGCACCATGCTCGACTACGAAGGCGACGGGATGCAGGTCGTCGGTCGCATCGCCGAGATCACCACCGGGCGCGACTGGCGTGAACTCGCGCGCGAGGTCCTCTTCGAACCCCTGGGCATGACCACGGCCTCGTACGACGTCTTCGGCCTCAATCCCGCCATCGCCGGAGGGGCGCGTTGCTCGGCCACCGACTACCTCAAGTTCCTGCGCATGATCCTCCGCCACGGCGTCACTCCCGAGGGACGCGTCGTCCTCTCCAGTCGTGCCACGCAAACGTTCTTCACCAACCAACCCGCCGGTCTTCCCGAACGCTTCACCCCCGGGCCGGAATCCCCCTTCAATCCCTACGGCGTCCGCGCCGACTACGGCATGGGTTCCTGGATCATGGCCGACAACCCCGTCTCTGGCGTGGTCGAGGAGGTGGCCAGCCCGGGCGCGTTCGGCTC
>JADLFD010000098.1 GCA_020845805.1 Verrucomicrobiales bacterium
AAGCGCCGGCACGGCGCGCGCCTCGCCGATCTGTCCGAGGGCCCAGGCGGAGGCGGCACGCCAGCACGGGGTGTAGTCGAGGTGCAGGAAGTGAATCTCAGGCGTCGAAGGGTCCGGCCGGCCATGGCGCGCTTCGTTCAGATCGTCGCGCAACACGCCGACCAGCGTGTCCACGGAGGCGGCCTGGCCCAGGTTCCCCAGCGCGCGCGCGAGGTAGAAGAGGGTCCAGTGTCGGACGGGGGTCCAGGACGGGTTGCCCAGGGTGCGCAGGATCGGTTCTTCCGGGCGCTGCACGAAGCGCGTGAAGGCGGCGCGGACGCGTGGTTCGAGCGCGGGGTCGAGCGCGGCGAGAGACAGGATCTGGGCGGCGCGGTTTTCGGGGCCGGGATGACCGGCCCAGGCGGGGTGCGTGTGCGTGATTGCGGTTCGGATATCCGGCGAGGCCACCGCCTCCGGATCGCCGAGCAGGGCCAGGCAGGTTTCCCAGACGTCCGGACCTCGTCCACTGCGTCGGATGAGTCGACCCACCATGGTCTCGTAGGCGTCGTTCGCGAGGAACAAGGCGCGGTCGGGATCGGTGGGAACGGAGCGGATCAGTTGCGGCACCAGCGGCGCGGCGCCTGTGGAGGCCAGACGATCGAGGGCCTCGATCAGGCGGGCGTGAACGGGGGAGGCATGGCACGCGTAGAGGGCCGGGTGATCACTGTACCAACCGACATAGTGCCAGTAGTCCTGCAGCGTATCGAACGCCCGGATCAGCGCCTGCTCCGCCTCGCGCGTCCCGATGCGTCCCAGGCTCTCCACCACGGCTTCGGTGAGAAACAGGTTGGCCGTGCGCGGTTCGAGATTCCGGCGCAGCAGCTCCGCGAGCAACGGCACCGAGGTCGTGTCGCGCAGGTGGCCCAGGGCGCGCACGGCCTCCTGGAGGGTGCGCGGGTCATACGCGGAGCCGGCGGCGAAGGTGAAGGTGTCGGTTCGATTGTCCTGTTCGAAGGCCGGGTAGGGGTTGTGCGCGGCGGCGGCACGGACCCAGGTTCGGAGCGCGAGGCGTCCGGCCTCGCCTCCCGTGTGGCCGAGCGCGACCAGGGTGGCGCGCTCCGCCGCGAGCGCGGGTGGCGGGTTGGTCGGGGACAACGGAATGGCGCTGGCGATCTGGCGCACACGGTCCGACTCCCATGAGTCCCATCCGCCGGACGGGTGGGTAAGGGATGCGTCATTCAAGAGAGGCGCGGTGCCGGTCAGGTTTTCCAATGCCAGGCGTGCGGCTTGGACCACCACCGGGTCACGATCCCCGAGCACGGACACGAGCGGGGGCACGGAGTCACGTGTGCCGCATGTGGCCAGGGCGAGGGCCGCGGCCACGCGGACTTCGCGCGAGGCTTCCCGCAGGCGGGGCGCGAGGGCGGCGGCGGCGGTGCGTTCGCGTAGCAGCGCCAGTCGTTGCGCCGCGGAAATGCGGTCGGGTTCCGTGCCCTGTTCGAGCCGGCGCACGAGTTCTGCCACATCCGTGGGCCCGGCCCCATTCGGATCCGCGGGCAGAAAGCACCGATTCAGGGACGCACATTCGCGGAAGCGCTCGAACTGGAGATCCATCATGCCGGTGACGCCGGGATTGTTGCCTCGGAAACGGTGCGGATCGCCTTGACCGAGCAGTTTGAGCGGCGGCGCGCGCAGGGCGTCGGGCGAACTGCCAGTGAAGGCTGGGGTCGACTGGCGCGGTTGGTGGCAGCCGACGCAGGAACGGCGCTCCCCGGGGCGCACATAGAGCCAGGACATTTCGTTCAGTTCGGATCGCCCTTCGGCATCCACCGCCTGGAGTGCCAGCGGCATGTCGGCGGGAACCTCGACGAAGAAGGAGCCGTCCGGCGCCAGCGGCACGGTCCCAAGCTCCACGGTCTCATGTCCCACATGCACGATGTGGGAATGCGAGGACCGCGTGGTCAGGGGAATCGCGCCCAACACACGGATGGCACGGATGCGATCCCAGCCGGCCTTGGACTTGCTCGTGAGACGCGCGTCCTGGCACAGCAGGAACCCGGTGGCCCCCGGCCGACTCGCCTGGGCGCGGTCGACGTAATCGGGAATCACGGGCGGACGCGGGCGGGCCACGATCGAGATCGGCGAATGAATCGAGCCCTCTCGGGATTGGAATATCCGGACGACGTTCGTGTCGCCGGGGCGGACGACCCCGAGCACCTCGGAGGTCATGCGGCGTCCGTCCGCACGCAGGACGGTGGCCAGCAGGCGGCCATCCGGCAGTGCGACAAGATCGCCTACGGGACCCGGGAGCGGCACGAAATCCGAGGGCCGGCCACCCGTGGACGCCACAAAATTCCCGTGGCTCGAAATGAAGGCGAGCCGGCCATCCGGGAGTGGCGCCGGACTGCCATACCCGAACGCGCGCAATCGCACGCCGTAGTCCGCCCCCACATTGGCGGCGATCTCGGCATGACCGTCCGTGCCGTCGGGTCGGATCACATGCAACTGCGTCTCCACCTTGCCGCGATCGAAGAAGTTGTCGGTGCGGATGAAGGCGAGCCGGCCGTCCGCCATCACCTTGGGTTCATTATCGAAGATCAGGGTCGACGTGATGGGATGGAGGTCCGTCCCGTCGGCCTTCATGCGAAACAGCGCACGCGACGGGGGCTGGTGGTATTCCTCGAAGGTGCCCGCCCGCGTGGACGCGAATACGATGCGCCCGTCGGGCAGTTCCACCGGATCGAGATCGTGGAACGGGCCGTCGGTGAGGCGCGTGGGTTCGCCTCCATCGGTGGGGACTCGATAGATGTGGAAGAATCGATCCCCGCCCCGAGCCATGGATATCAGCAGGCTGCGGCCGTCGAAGGCCGCACTCGGGGACCCGATGGCTCCGGGGCCGGCATCCACGAGAAGGTGGGGGGTGGCGTCGGGACCCGGCGTCAGGGTGTAAAGTTTGCGCCCGATCTTGGCGGGACAGGGGAGATCGAACTCGGTGTACGCGCGCGACCAATCGCCGACGCGGAAGGCGACGCCCCAGGCATCGGCGCGGAGCGGAACGTACACGCTGCAATCGTCGCCCAGGAATGCCACCGCACCCGGCCACGCGAATCCGGAGTCTGGCTCGACCACGTCCACGCTCGGTGCACGAGATCGGGTTCGAACCCCTCCTTCGCTCCAGGACACTTTGCCCCAGGGGCTCATGCCCCAGGGCCCCACGACGCGCGCCGCGGTCCAGGTGGCGTCCTCGACATACTCCGGATGCGAGGGATCCACCGGCGCGGGTTCCGCACTGGCGCGCCAGGAGGCGTCGGTGACGAGCTCGCGCACGGGGAGATTCTCGAACTCCAACCGCAGCGCCGCCACCACGCCACGAATGCCGCCGAGGTCCAGACCTCGAATTCCTACGATGTTGCGCCCCTTGATCAGGCGACCGGTGAGATCGTAGCGCTCCACGGACTGCCAGACCTCCGACTCGGCGCCTTCATCCGACCCGACCTCGGCGCCGTTGACGCGCAGGCGATAGCCGTTGTCGGCGGTGATCAGCAGGGTCGCGGAGGTGGGCGCGGCCTCGAGCGTAAACCCCTTGCGAAGTTCACAGGTCTCGGAGGGATCGGCCGCCCAGATCCATTGAGAGGGCGTCAGGTCGGGCAAGGTCGCCGCGAATCCGGGAAGGGCGTGAAGGCAGGCGAGGCTGGCTGCGAGGTGAAGGAGGGTGCTTAGGGCGCGTCCCCGACGGCCTGGTTCCGGGCGTGGTGCGATCGTTCCCCTCATGGTGCCTGTGCCTTCCGACGGTTGGTCTCCGCCCGGCGCGACCTTTGGCCTGACGGCTGGAACTTCTTGGCCGGGCTCGATGGGCATTCAATAGGGTGCCGGTGAGGCGTCAATGGGGCTGTGGTGAGGAATTTGAGCCCTCCCGTAGCGCGGACGTGAAGTCGGCGCTGAATGGCGTTGGCGAACGGGGTGAGCGGGAGCGGGGGAGCAAGCGCCGTCTGGACGACGGCGGTTACGGAGCGGAACGAGGGAGTAGCCGCGGACGTGAGTCCGCGCCGTATGGCGTTGGCGAACGGGGTGAGCGGAAGTGGGGGGAGCGAGCGCCGTCTGGACGACGGCGGCTACGGAACGGAGAAGTAGCCGCGGACGTGTAGTCCGCGCCGAATGGCGTTGGCGAATGGGGTGAGCGGGAGCGGGGGAGCGAGTGAGCGCCGTCTGACGACGGCGGCTAGTGCGCCCGGCCGGTGGCTGGTCTAGCGGGATGAAAGGTTCCCGTCGGGGGCTTGTGACGCCAACCGTAGCCGAACCGCCAGGTCGGAACCGCAAG